>JAAYJR010000003.1 GCA_012522835.1 Bacteroidales bacterium | reverse complement strand
GTGATGCAAGGGTATGGGCAGGCTTCAACAAGACAGCATCAGGAATGGATAAATATACAGACTATATTAAGGGGGAAATAAAATATGGAGGGGCTAACAATTTTCCGGCAAACAGGATGCCACTCTGGATCAAACCTGACAAAAAACTTTCTGTGCAGGATGTCATGGATATGATGCGTGATCACTTTGAGGGAACAGCGCTTGACATGACAAAAGATATAGGAGCCGGACCTTTTCAACTTCCATACAGATGGAGGCCGCTGACATGGCAGGCTGATTCAACTGAATATCTTCACGAAAGGGCAATCTCTACTCAGCAGACCGGATTTTCGTTTGTTTCACAAAGCCGCAACTGGCTGCCGGATCCGGTAGGTGGTATTCTTTGGTTTGGTGTGGATGATTCATACAGTACCTGCTATGTCCCGATGTACTGCGGTATTAACCAAATCCCTGAATGCTTTGCCCCCGGTAACGGAGATATGCTTACATACAGTGAGACCTCAGCTTTCTGGACTTTTAACCTGGTCAGCAACCTGGCTTATCTCAGATATAATTATATGATCAGGGATATAATAAAAGTACAAAAGGAGTTTGAAGACAGATTTGTATCATTCGTTCCGGCAGTAGATAAGGCAGCACAATCACTTTTTGAATCTGCAGACAAAGGGAAAGCCCTGGAATTCATAACACAGTTCTCTGTTAGTGAAGCCGATAATGTGACAAAAAGATGGAAAGAACTTGGGCACTACCTGCTGGTCAAATATATTGACGGTAATATTAAAAGCGAGAAAGACGGGAAATTTGAGCGAACAGAATATGGGTTACCCGCCGATCCTCTTCAACCGGAATATCCTGAATGGTGGTATAAAATTATTGTGAAACAGACAGGAGACCATTTTAAAGTATTAAATCCTGACAGTCATTAGAAAATAATTAATTTCGTTTAATTTGTCTTGTCAAAAAAAATATTATTTTTGCACCGCTTTTAAGCAATCTCTTGTCGGTTGACAATATTGCATTGAATATTTAAATTTTTTCAGTAATGGATCTAATAAAGTTAGTAGAAAAGGAATTTGCGGTTAATAAGGAGCATCCGAAATTTAGTGCAGGAGATACGATTACCGTAAGCTACAAAATTATAGAAGGTAATAAAGAGAGAATTCAAAATTTCAGGGGAGTTGTTATCCAGATAAAGGGTGGTGAAAACAACAAAACCTTTACCGTAAGAAAAATGTCCGGAAATATTGGTGTTGAAAGAATATTTCCCCTTGACTCACCTTTCATTGACAGTATTCAGGTTAATAAAAGAGGAAAAGTGCGCAGGAAAAGAATTTTCTACCTTCGTGGCAGGACAGGGAAAAAAGCACGTATCAAGGAAAAAAGATTCTAAAAAGATGTTATTTAAAAAATATATTGAGCAAAGGCCTTCGAAAGAAGGTCTTTTTTTTATTCACATATTCTTATTTTAATCATTATTTTTTTATCCCTATCCTAATCGGGTTGCTCATCTGAATATAACTTAGTTAAATATTTATATTTCAATTATTTATACAAAGGAGTGTTACCCTTAAACCCCATCCCGATTTTAATCGGGACAAAAAAGCCACCGCTGAAGAAAAAAATGCGTAAAAAAATGATACCATTCCATCATTTTTTTACGCATTTTTTTTAAACGGACTTTAAATCTATTGCTTCAGTATTTCAATTTGGCTTTTAAAACCGTCACTTTTGGGTTTTATATTCATTCCCCTTTTGTGAGAACTCCTTTAAAATTAACACCGCCCATCAAGGGGGGGGGCATTCGTTTAAAATTTTCCGATGTTTAAATATTGCTTAAACTTTCATCTTAAGAAATAGCTTGGCTATATTTGGGTGATGTAAAAAATAAAACTCATGAAACCGCGAATTCTAATACTGCTGGGACTAATAATAATTTGGTCGTGCACGGATCAAAACTCAGGAATAACCGTAGTCTTCCCCAAACCGGATGAACCAGTACAAATAACTAAAGACGGCAAGGAACATCTTTTTGCAAGTTATTATGGCATAAATTCATGGAGCAGTGATCAGCGCTATGTTACTGTCCTCGAAACAGATATTAAATACAGGCTTCCTGATGAAAATGATCCTGCAACACTGGGACTAGTGGATCTTGAAACCAACGAATTCATTCCGTTAACAGAGACACGTGCATGGAACTTCCAGCAGGGCTGTATGGCTCACTGGCTGGCAACATCGCCCGACTCACTGATAATTTACAATGACTTCAGGGATGGAACATATGTGTCGGTAATTATGAATGTTCACACTAAAAAAGAAATAAAAACACTTCCCTACCCTGTCAGTGCCGTTTCCCCAAACGGGAAAGAGGCTGTAAGCATAAATTTTTCAAGGTTAAGGCTTACCCGTCCCGACTACGGATATGGTGGTAACGGTCAGGATCCAAGGGCCGATATTCAATTTCCGGCGGATGACGGACTGTTTCTTGTTGATCTGGAAACAGGCAGCGCTAAGCTGATTGTTTCTTACGAACAAGTGAAAGACCTGGTTCCGTCGCTGTCAGAAGGTAATATCGAATGGTTCAATCATACTCTGTTCAGCCGGAAAGGTTCTAAAATATTCTGGTTATCAAGACAAACAGAGGGCAGGTCAAGAATTACTACGTCACTTACAGTGAACCGTGACGGAACAAACCTGCAGCGTTGTTTTCCCGACAACTGGGCAGGCTCGCACTTCGACTGGCTCAATGACGACCAGTTGATGGTTACAGCAGCATACGATGGCAAACAATATGCTCATGTGCTGTTTACTATCGGTAAACAGGATTATAAGCGCCTCGGATTCGGACTACTCGATTATGACGGACATGGAACCTTCTCTCCGGATGAAAAATGGATGGTAACCGATACCTATCCAAGTGGCGGCTTAAGGGAACAAAAAATATATCTGATGGATATGGAAACCGAAGCCGTGTTGCCCCTTGGCAGATATGTCCAGCCGCCTGAATTTACCGGATTCTGGCGTTGTGACATACATTGCCGCTGGAGCCCTAAAGGTGACATGATCGGTTTTAACTCCACCTACACAGGCAGCCGACAGGCATACATTATCAAATTAAATTATTGAATATAATTTGAACACCAATACGACCTGAATGAAGCCTGTAGCAAAAATAAACGAAGCCATAATCGAAGGAGTAAAAAACGGGGATATGGCAGCCTTTGATATGATTTACAGGGCATACAGCAAACGCTTGTTCAGGTTTATATTTGGAATAATAAAAACCGAAACAGACGCCGAAGAAATAGTACAGGAGGTTTTTGTCAAAATTTGGGAATCACACAAAAAAATTGATGATTTCGCCCTTTTTGATTCATATCTGTTTACAATAGCATACAATTCGACTATAACT
>JAAYJR010000225.1 GCA_012522835.1 Bacteroidales bacterium | reverse complement strand
TTGGTTACACCGCTGAAGGAGGAAAAAATAATTGAGAAGCCGGTTTTTTACGAGGAGATGCTTATTTATGTGAATCCGGAAAACAAATTATTCAACCAGAAGGTGATCACACCTAAAGATATTGCAACTCCGGAAATATGGCTGTTAAGTGACGGACACTGTTTCAGGGACCAGGTAATAAATCTCTGTTCATTTATGGGAAATATCAACAGCCATCTGCCCTTTCATTATGAGGCAGGTTCGCTTGAGACGTTAATGAACATTATAGACCAGGAGGGCGGGATTACACTGATACCTGAACTGGCAAAATTTTCCATGTCTGAAAAAAGACTGAAAAATATCAGGACATTCACTACTTTTAAGCCGTTGCGCGAAGTCAGCCTCGTCTATTCAAGGCTTTTTTCCAAACATAAACTTATAAATCTTATGTGGAGGGAGATTATTGAGGATCTCCCACAAGAACTTCATAATAAACAAAGAGGGTCGGTTGTAGAGTGGAAATAATTTTCCTTTTTTTAAAAAAAGTATTACATTTGCGCCCTGTTTTGCGGACGTGGCGGAATTGGTAGACGCGCTAGACTTAGGATCTAGTGCCATACGGCGTGGGGGTTCGAGTCCCTTCGTCCGCACAAAAACGGAAAAAGAGTGTGTATAGCACTTTTGCCGGAAAATTTAATTTTTTAACATTCACATGAATATTACCAGAGAAAATATTGACAATGTAAATGCGGTAATAAAAGTATTAATTGAAAAGCCGGATTACGAAAAAACAGTTGAAGAGACGCTAAATGAATACCGTCAAAAATCTTTTTTCCCTGGATTCAGGCCGGGAAAGGCTCCGTCCGCATTAGTTAAAAAAAGATTTGGAAAAGCAGTGCTTTTGGATGAAGTTAATAAGATGCTGTCGCACAATCTTTCCAAGTATATAATTGACGAAAAACTAAAAATTCTGGGCGAACCCCTTTCAAACCCGGAACAGCAACAAGATATTGACTGGGACAAAGATGATAATTTTGAATTTGTCTTTGATATAGCCCTCGCACCCGAGATCGAAGTGGCTCTGGGCGAAGATGAAAAAATTAATTTTTATACCATCACTGTAACTGATGAAATGATTGACAATCAGGTCGATTATATAAAAACACAGATGGGTAC
This sequence comes from Bacteroidales bacterium, assembly GCA_012522835.1. Lineage (GTDB taxonomy): Bacteria > Bacteroidota > Bacteroidia > Bacteroidales > Prolixibacteraceae > JAAYJR01. Next base: position 3,212 of record JAAYJR010000225.1, on the reverse strand, counting down.
TAATGAAAAAGCAGAAGAGGTTACAGAGACCTGCCTGGTGAAGGGTAATTTTATTGAACTTGATGAAAACGGAGAGGAAAAAGAAGAAGGGATCAGGCCTGAAGAGGTTTTAATGGCTGTCGACCGCATTAAAGATGAAGATATTAAAAAACTATTTGTCGGAAAACATCCCGGTGAAACAATAGTGTTTGATCCTGTAAAAGCATTTGATGACCGCCACGAAGTGGGACACATGCTTAAGATAAGCCATGAAGAGGCAGATAACCTCAACTCTCAATTCAAATATACCATTACAGAAATTCTTGAATTCAAAAAAGCTGAATTAAACGAAGATCTGTACAAGAAGATGTATGGAGAGGAGACTGAGATTAAGACTGAAGAGGATCTTAAACAAAAGATCAAAGAGGAATTAGCATCTAATTTACTTAACTCTTCTGAACGAAAATTTGCAATAGATGCGCGAAATGTGCTAATTGACAAGATCAATCCGGAGTTACCCGAAACTTTCCTCAAAAGATGGCTTAAAGAGACCAATAAAGACATTACTGATGAACAGATCGAAAATGAGTTCGAAGTTTTTTTAAAAGATCTGAAATGGCAGATCATTAAAGATTTCTATGTCAGGGAAAATGAACTAAAAGTAGAAGATGACGAAGCATTGGAATTTGCAAAAGATGTTGCTTACGCTCAGTACAGTCAGTATGGAATACAGAATGTCCCGGAAGACCAGCTTGAATCATTTGCCAAAATGATCCTGGAAAAACCTGAGGAAAAAGAAAAACTCTACAACAAATTAATTGAAGATAAGGTAATTGAAGTAGTCAAAAGCAAAATTACATTAGAGAACAAAGAGGTTACCCAGGAAGAATTTAATAAATTATTAAAGTAATCGGCCGGCTAACATTAGCAATAATTATATTTTTTCATCTGTTTAAAATTTTATAATTTATTGAAATTAATGTTCGTTTCATGTAAATTAGTATTTTTATAAACAAAGTTAACAAGAGGTTAAAACATGGAAAAATATAGTGAATTCAAAAAATACGCCGTAAAGCATGCAGGTATCAGCAGTATGACCCTTCATCGTTTTAATTCGGCATACGGAAGTTACATTTCCCCAACGATTATAGAGGAGAGACAGCTTAATGTTGCTTCGATGGATGTATTTTCGAGGTTGATGATGGACAGGATCATATTTTTGGGAGTCCCGATCGACGATACAGTGGCCAATATTATACAGGCCCAGTTGCTGTTCCTGGAATCCACTGACCCCACAAAGGATATCCAGATATATTTCAATACTCCCGGCGGGCATGTTCATGCCGGATTAGGTATTTATGACACTATGCAGTATATCTCTGCAGACGTTGCAACCATCTGTACAGGCATGGCCGCTTCAATGGGGGCGGTGCTTCTGACAGCAGGGGCGAAAGGGAAACGGTCGGCGCTGAGACATTCCCGGATAATGATCCATCAGCCTATGGGAGGGGCAACAGGACAGGCTTCTGATATTGAGATAACAGCACGTGAAATCCTGAAAATCAAAACTGAATTATACCAGATTATTGCCCTGCATTCCGGGAAGACTTATAAACAGGTTGAAAAGGATGCTGACCGGGACTACTGGATGACATCTGCGGAGGCAGTGAAATACGGAATGATTGACGAAATTTTAGAAAGAGAAAAAAAGAAACGAGCATGATTGTAAAATCACAAAAGAGTATGATTAAAACAGATGCGAGTTACATCTTATACCATATAAATAAACAATTTTAATAAGATGAAATAATGGCAAGTAGAGAAAAATTGGATAAATGTTCATTTTGCGGAAGGGGAAAAAAGGAAGTTACCCTGCTTATTGCAGGTATAGACGGACATATATGTGACCGGTGCGTAGAACAGGCTTATTCAATTATCCAGGAGGAGATCAAAAAAAATAACACCTTCGATCTGTCCGGTATTAAACTCTTAAGGCCCAAGCAGATAAAAGAGTTTCTCGATCAGTACGTAATCGGGCAGGATGCAGCAAAAAAGATCATCTCTGTTGCCGTCTATAATCATTATAAGAGGCTTACCCAGCCGATGGATAATGATGATACAGAAATTGAAAAATCAAATATCCTTCTAGTAGGAGAAACAGGCACCGGCAAAACACTTCTTGCGCGGACTATCGCCAAAATGCTGCATGTCCCCTTTACAATTGTGGATGCCACCGTTCTTACTGAGGCCGGGTATGTAGGTGAAGATATTGAAAGCATACTCACAAGGCTGCTGCAGGCAGCAGATTATAATGTGGAAGCTGCCAGCCGGGGAATTGTATTTGTAGATGAATTAGATAAAATAGCCCGTAAAAACGATAACCCGTCAATTACAAGGGATGTGTCGGGCGAAGGTGTCCAGCAGGGTTTATTAAAACTTCTTGAAGGATCTATCGTTAATGTCCCGCCTCAGGGTGGACGGAAACATCCGGAACAAAAATTGATACCCGTTGATACGAAAAATATACTCTTCATATGTGGAGGGGCATTTGACGGTATCGAAAGGAAGATCGCCAACCGCCTCAACACAAAAGTGATAGGCTATAGTGCGGCAAAAGAGGTCGACCGGATTGAAAGAGAAAACCTTTTACAATATGTCGCGCCACAAGACCTGAAATCCTTTGGTTTGATACCAGAAATAATCGGAAGGCTCCCGGTACTTGTGCATCTCGACCCACTCGACAAAGAGGCTCTGCGCAGTATACTTACAGAACCGAAAAATGCAGTGATGAAGCAGTATAAAAAGCTCTTCCAGATAGATAACATAGAGCTTGAATTCGAAGAGGAAGCCCTGCAGTATATAGTGGAAAAAGCTATTGAATTCAAACTTGGAGCCCGCGGACTCCGTGCCATTTGTGAAAATATTATGAATGATGCAATGTTCGAAGCCCCGACCGCCAAAGTTGAACATATCAAAATTACAAAAGAGTATGCTCAAAACCAACTGGACCGCTCCAGTATACGCAGGTTAAAGGCCAGTTAATATCTCTAAAAATCAGCATTCAGATGAAATCCCACTATATCAGTATTTGCCCACTGTAAGTTAAATTTGCCCCTTTCAAGCATATAATATAATTTCATTTCGAGGTTCCTGTTGCACTTAATTATTGCACCTGAACTAAGCCTTCCCCTGTTAAATTTTTCAGAATTAAAACAGTAGAAACCCTCTTCTGC
>JAAYJR010000037.1 GCA_012522835.1 Bacteroidales bacterium | reverse complement strand
CATTAATAATTGGAGAACGTATTAAACCTGTTACCATTTCGTATCCGCATATTCTTATTAGATAAAATAACTGTATTGCTATTTTCCGTTTACATTGGTTAAAACCATTTTCGTTTTTTCAAGTAGAATATCATCCAGAAAAATATTAGAATTATTAGTAACCATAATGCTGCATAACCATATTTCCATTGTGTTTCTGGCATATTTTGAAAATTCATACCATAAATTCCTGTAATAAAGGTCAAAGGGATAAAAATGGTGGCTACAATTGTTAAGGTTTTCATTACTTGATTCATCCGATGTCCTTGTACAGAAAAGAAAAGGTTGGTGCTACTCTCTAAGGATGATTGTAAAATATCACAGCTATCAAGCAATGTTAAGCATAAATCTTTGATTTCCAGGAAGTACTTTAAATTCTTTCTTTCAATATATTTATTTTCTTGTCGTTCGATTATTTGTGAAAACTCTTTTATAGGAAGAATTGACTTTTTTATGAAATGAACAAATTTTTTATGATTCTCAATCATTTCCAAGGTATTTGGCAACAACTCTTTTTTAGTATCAATAAAATTCAGATTTTCAATATCACTATCTAATTGGTTTAACGTTTTGAAATAGTTGTCAAGTATTGATTCAAGCATTGCATAGAGTAAATAGTCAGAACCACTCTCCCTTATAATGCCTTTATCCTCTCTTAGTCTATATCTTAAATGTTCAAAAAAGTCAGCTTTTCTTTCCTGAAATGAAATTAAAAAGTTCTTCCCTAAGACAAAACTAATCTGTTCTGTTAACAATTCGTTATTTGAGGGGACAATTGATTTTATTGTTAAAAATGAATAACTTTCAAATTCTTGAAATTTAGGTCTTTGATTTACATCAAGAATGTCCTGAATTGCTAAATTATGAATATTGTGTCGACTGCAAATTGAAGCAATGGCATCGGGGTCATTTAAACCGTAAATATTCAACCAATAATTGTAATTGTCACTTTGAAACTTCTCAAGACTTTCCGGAGAAATATTTTTTCTCTCAATACAATCATCCTTTGTGTATTTAAATAGTTGAATATCTAATTCTTCACCAGGCACATTACCCGTAAAAATGAATTTACCGGGGTCTGTTTTTTTTCTATTTAGAAGAGAGATTTTTCTCAATGTTTTTAAAGTGTCCATTTTATGTTTCAATTATATTACCTTAGTTAACTGTTCGTCAGTCAATTGCTATCAATATAGTCGTATTTTATACTTAGTTGATGCAAATTACAACAATGAAATAAATTTCCATAATAATTCACCCTTTTCCAGTATAATAATTAAATTTTGCTTGAAAATGAACGTTTTAGCATGCAAAAATCGCTGAATTTTCTATTTATTCATTATCCTGTCTTTGAATCTGTCTTTAAACAAAAATAACGTACTTATTTCCAGCACGTTATTTTTTTATAAGCTCCTCTAATCCCAATAAATTGGGAGAAGTTGCAACCTGGTTTGTAAATGTTTGGTTTTAATTACCACATGTTCCACATATCAACAATATCCCCAAAATGAACCTGGCTTTGTTTTGAACGGTGTTTTTCTGAAAATTTTCCATCCACAAATACATCTTCATCCAGGCGGACAAAAACCGGTTCAGCTACAAAAACCGTGTGATCTCCTGTTACATACTCATCGGTAACTTTGCACTCCATATTCAGATAACATTCTTTTATGAGGTTTGCTTTGATAATTTTTGCGTCTATAGCGGTCAACCCGGTTTCAGCATACTTATCTGTCTGATTGCTGTGCAGAGTGCCAATTTTACCGACAACCTCAATCAGTTGTTTTGATGGCAGGTTTAAACCAAATTCCAGCGTTTCTTCAATGAGGGCATATGATGAACGGTAATTATCATCTTCAGAACCTTCCCTGCCATTACCCACCGAAATGGTTAACAGCAATGGAAAGTGTGAGGTTGGGGTCATCCAGCTTGCGGTTAATATGCCTTGCACCTTTTTTCGTGCGTCGCAGGAAGTTATTAAAACTACCTGTCCGTTTCCCAGGAAGAATGACAATTTTATGGCATTTTCAGGATTTGAAAAATCAAACTCTATTTTGCTCATTGCTGTTAATTTTATTGATTTCTTGCTAAATCCTAAAGCACAATATAATAAGTGGCGTTATTATAGGAATACATTTTTTCCATTCTGTCCTGGATTTCACGCATATTATCGAAAGCCTGCTTTGCTTTTTCACTAAGCTTTCCATCCTCCATAAACCATTTGTTATATTCTTTCAGCGATTTAAAAACAATCATTTCAGTGTACTTGCCTGTTCTGTCACCTCTTTCACCTTTAAAAACACAAAATTGCGTTCCCTGAAAGTTTTTCATAATGGATGGTCCGTATTCTTTTTGGTATAGTTGTTCCAGATCTTCGAATGTCATGCCCTCTTCTAAGATGAAATCACATTCAAAAATAGCCACCACATTACCTGGTTTAACATCGATGGTACCTGAAAACGGAAGTACGACATAATCGGTATATTCCAGGCTGGATACTAATTCTCTCCATTTACTCCAGGTTTCTCCCATGTTTTCAAAGGCTTTTTTTGTTTCTTCGCTGGACACCCCCGGTTTTGGATTCCATCGATTTCTTTCTTTCAGTGATTCAAAAACATAAAATTCAGTATACTCTCCCATTCTTTTTCCTTTTATCATTTTCATCAAACTGATCGGAATAGAAGAAAATGATTTGTTAAAAGCCGGGAAAAATTCTTCGAGATAGAATTTTTCGAATTGTTCATTTGATATGTCAGATGCTGGTTTAACCTGAGTAATACCAACGACAGCACCGGATGTAACTTTTTGGCTCTTAGCAGTTATTCCTGCGATTAAAAAAGCTGCAATTAATAAGATTGTAATTCGTTTCATGATGATTCGTTTTAGTGAATGAATTAAAAACTCAACTATAAAATTCCGAATTCCTGTGGTGCAAGACCAACCGTGTATGTTGCAATGATTTATAATTTTGTCCAGTATCATGAACGTTTGTTGCAAAAATTGAAAATCGATGATTCTATTGGATTCCCGGGAGGATAAAACTGAGGTTTAAAAGGGAGTTTATATGTTGAGAAATTAAGGGCTTTTGAGCTAACAGCAGGCAATCAGGTCAATTCAGTCAATGTCGAAATTTAACGCATATTTTAATGCTTCATCAAAACTCATGGCCCGTCCTTGTTCTTCATATTGATTTGTTAGTTCTTCGCCAAGTTTTTCTCTGGTACCGTGTATGAGTTTAACGACCATTTCGTGCCAGAACACAATTGGAATTTCTTCGGGAATCCAGGACCCAAATGATATCGCTACCCGGGTAGCGGTTGCATTCAGACGCAATGCTTTGGCATAGCGTCCCTGTCCGGCTACCGACATGGCAACACCAAGCATTTCTGTGCATGTATAGGAAGTGTCACCATATTTAAGAGTTGTTTCAAGACCCATGCCATATTCACGCTCTGATTCAATGTAAATTCCATCCATCAGAGCACAATCTCCAAGCATATGATGTGTAACAAAAATTAAATAGAGATTTTCAAGTTCTATTGCCATTTTTAGCGCCTTTTTGATCATTGGACGCGCTTCCGATGTTTTTTTTGCACATACCAATCCATATGTTACTATTATCATACTGTTGAGTTCAACAACAGGATCGTTTAATTGTACAGCCAGTTCGTAGCTTTCCCTGGAGTATTTCATGCCGGCTTCATCATCTCCCATTCCATGGAGTAAATCCGACAATGAAGCAAGCATTAATGCTTCCTCCCTTTTATTTTTAAGCTCCTGCCAAAGCGATAAACCGTATTTAAAAAGATCAAGGCCTTTCTGAAATTCACCAGTAGTAGTATGTAAAGCTCCATATCCTGTATTCAACCTGGCATGTGTTTCCTTATCCCCGATTTTTGAAGTGATAACTCTTTCGAGGATTTCTATTGCCATTGAATAATGATTGCTTCTTCCCCAGAACCAGGAAAGATTAGCTGCAAGCCTTTGGAATTTTTCGGTTTTATTATTTTCTGCCCAACGGAGTGCTGCCAAAAAATTGTTATGCTCAAGTTGGATTTTATTCATCCAATAAGCCTGCGCAGACATTCTTTCATTGTATGCCTGTTCAGCAATACGGCTAAAATATTCCAGGTGTTTTCTGCTCACCTCCTCATTTTCTTGTTTATCTGAAAGAATTTTCAAGCCGTATTGACGAAGCGTTTCCAATTGATTATACCTCATCATATTATTCTTCGTATAACCCGTTTGAACCAGGCATGTGTCGATCAGGCGGGGCAGGATATCAATAATTTTATTTTTTAACAGGAATTCATTTGCACAAACCTCTTCTGCAGCGGTCAGGTCAAATCCACCGGTAAAAACGCTCAGTCTCCGAAACAAGTTTTTTTCTTCTTCCGTCAGGAGGTTATAACTCCACTCAATAGTTGCCTGAAGCGTTTTATGACGTTCGATTGTTCCCGGAACCATTGATGGAATTTCAGCCAGTTTCCCTCCAAACCGGTCGATTATCGTATGTGCGTCCATATATTTTGTCCTGCCCGCCACCAGTTCAACTGCAAGCGGAATGCCATCAACCTTTTGGCAGATGGTGGCTACCTCTGTTATATTTTCGTTGGTAAGCTTAAAACCGGGATTATTTAACAGTGCCCGGTCGGCAAATAACCTGACAGCCTCTGATCTGTTGGCGCACTCCACATCAAAAACAGATGCAGGGTCAACCAGGCTTAGCGGGGAGATGTACCACACCTTTTCCCCTTTGATATTTAATGCCTTGCGACTGGTAGCTAAGATAGATAATCCAGTGACTGACTGAATCAGTTTTACTGATAATTCAGCGCAGGCAGATAACAGGTGTTCACAATTATCGAGCAGGATTAGCAGATTCTTTTCTCTGATCCTCTCAATAATTATCTCCATCATATCTCTGCCAGGTACCTCAGCAATTTCAAGGGAGCTCATGAATTGCTTTATAACAAACTCTTCCGATTCTATAGGTGTCAGGTTCACAAACCAGATACCATCTTTGTATTCGTTTCCCAAATTCGAAACCGCCTCACAGGCCAGCCTGGTTTTACCACATCCCCCGGTGCCAATGAGTGAAACAATACGGTGTTCTTTTACAAGACTCAAAATGGTATTTATCTCAGTTTCGCGGCCTATGAACGAAGTTGTCTGAAAAGGAAAGTTTTTTAAAAGATTATATTGATTCTGAAAATCCTGAGACTCTTCCTTAGCTTCCTCCAAACTTTCAACCTCGCCCGGAGGGAAACCAAAGTGGTCTTTGAAACATTTACTAAAATAATTTACACTTCCAAATCCCACGGCAAAAGCTACTTCAGACACGGTATAATCTTGTTCCTTCAACAGTTCCATGGCTTTGTTCAGCCTGACTTTCCGCAAATACTGGCTAACTGAGTTACCGGTAACACTTTTAATCTTCCTGTGAAGGTTTGAACGGCTCATATTTAATTCATAAGCCAATTCTGATACACCAAACCGTTCATTTTGAATATTAGAATCGATTATTTCATTAAGCTGATGGGTAAATTTTTTATTAAAAGAATTCCGGTTTGACATAAAAATTTCAATAAGTCATTGATCCTTACTTCTATTAAAGATATGAAAAAAATCAATTACTTAAATTCAATTTTCGATATTTCTTCTCATTTACGTTCTCTCCGTAAAGGTCAACCGCATCCATAGAATCAGTATCTTTACTATCGGAATAGACGCCATAATACCATTCAGCATCAGGGTAATATTTAATTCTGACCTTTCTTAATTTTAGATTATCGTTGTAACCATCCTCATAACCCCGGACCACTATTTTTGTATCCGGATGGATTTGTTGAAGGTACTTAATTAACACAGCTGCGGTCATTTTAAACGTTTTTTATTTCAAATTCAATAGAAATGAGATTAAATTCCATTCTTTCCTCTAATCCTGTATCACCAAAAAATCATCTTTAAAAATATTTTGCCTAACTTTTAAATTTTTTACTTTCCGGCCATTAAGGCATCTTCATAAGATTTCATCCAAATAATTGCAGTTTTTGCCATTTGCGTTTCTCTGGCATTAGCAAATTTAAAGTCAGCAACCTGCGTTAAAACTTTTTTTGCTTCTTCGAACATTTCCAGCTTGTTGTAAACCAATCCCAAATTGTACTTGACGAAGATGTTGTTAACATCTGATTTATTGAAGCTTGCAAGTGCTTTATGGTATTTTTCCTGCCTACTGTATATCAGGCCTTCCAGAAAATTATGAGCTTCATTATTTTTGGATTTCATTTCAGGGCTTATGGTATGGGCATATTCTTCAATGATTAGTTTGGCTTTTTCATAATCCTCATCCTGAATGGCACGGAAACCATCCTTAAAAGCAATGTTGGCTTCAACAGTATTTTCATTGGGAGTCCTCGATTCAATTTCAAACTCATACTGCAGACATTGACAGGCATTCATTGAATTATCGGGTGAGGCATAAACCCCGTAAGACATTGAAATTACAGTGCAACAGAAATAACAATTGTCAGTATCGGCGTTCAGTGGCATCCGTTTATTCTTACCCTGTTTTATTCCGGTAAATTCAACAGCAGGAGTTGTTCCCTTTCCATTACCGGGAGAAAGGTATGAATTTATGCTAAAATTGGGTTTGGAATAGTCCTGCCCGTGATTAGCCAGTGCTGATGCCTTTTTAAAATCGGCACGTGCTTCGTCAAACATTCCGAGGTAAGTATGAATGTACCCTCTTTTTGAGAATGCCGCTGCACTTTCAGGTTCCAATTTAATGGCATTTGAATATGCAATTTTTGCGTGGTCCAGCTTAAGAAATGCCCGGTGAACATCGCCCATGGCAATATGAGCCGATGCTTCATTCGGTTTGAGTTCCACAAATTTTTTCATGTACTTTGCTGCCAGCAAAAAATCAGTGGGTTCGTTCAGTAGCCATGAAGCTGCCAATGCGCGGTAACCCAAGGGTGATTCCGGTTCAACACGAATGGCTTCGCTGGCCAGGTCTCTGAATTTGCTGATATTTCCCTGAGCCTGATATTCACCTGCGAGAACAAGCATTGCACGGGCACTTTCAGGATACAGTCCGGCCAGTTGTTTTGCCAGTTGAAAACGCTTTTCGGAATTGTTATCCGCATAAGTCAGCTCAATTTCTATCAGGATTCTTTCTCCTTCGGTGGCATTGTTTCGGAAACGAACAGCCTTGTTGAGGTTGGTTTTTCGCTCAATTTCCGATTCAGAAGACATAGCTTTGTAAAGCGCAGCAACTGCGTACTGTTCATCTTTTTGCAAAGCTTTGTTAAAATAAAGTATGGCATCCCTCGTGCGACCCATTTCAAAGGCTTCGCGCCCCTGTTCAAAAAGTTGAATTGCCCCTTCCTCCGAATTTATTTCGGGTAAATCAGTACTGAATTTGTTAGCTAAACAAATTAGAGGCAACAAAAGAATCAAAAGCACAATTAGAGCTGTAAACAAAACATTGTCTTTAAACGATTTCATAACTTTTTAAAATGATGGTTTTCGAATTATTTTTTGGGGACAAAGCTCAGTGAGCATAAATAAACCGGTTTTCCCCTGTTGACAAAATGGATCCGGTAATTTTCACTGCATTTGCGGTGACACATCTTATAACTGAGCGTAAAGAAGAACATCGTTTTTTATTTATTTAATAATCAATACTTTTAAAATTCTTACAGTAAAATTCCGAATTTCCACGTTGCAAAACCAAATCAATATGTTGCAATGATTTATAATTTTGTCCAGTGTCATGAAGGTATGTAGTATAAAAGAAGAATTCGTGACTTTGTGGAATCACAAACTTAAGAAAGATGAGGTTCTCAGGGTTGTTGATTATCAGATTGATGGAGGATTAATATGCAAAGGGCAAAATCCACTTGACGCGGTGACCACAAGGCAAAAACGTCGCTTGATCTTTTCAAACAATCCAAAGCTTCTGCATCATCTTTCATAGCAAGATGAATATCAAATTCAAGGCTCACTACTAAAGGAAACTCATTATCCATATCAAGACAGATTTGAATGTCTTCCAGCGCTTTATCCAGTTCTTCCCGATTGTAATGAAAACGGGCACTCTTAAATCTAATAATTATTGAGAAAGGATCAAGTTTCATGGCTTTATTGATATGTTCCCTGACTTCTTAAATCCGCCCCAGAATATTTAAAAGTTCAGCATAGTAATGATGAGCCGTAGAATAATTTGGCTTAATTTTTAAGGCTTTTTGATATTCTTTCTCAGCTTCTTCCCAGTTTTGCCTGTAAACTTTGTGTTTCATTCTACTTTAACTTTTCCAGCTCAGTATTTGTGAGTGCCAGCGACAGTTCCGATGCAATTTTACCGGCTATTTCACTTTGAATTCTGAAAATATCGGATAAATTCTGATCGTAAAGTTTTGACAGGATATGATTGTCGGTTTTGGTATCAATCAATAGTACTGAAATCCGGAGATCATCTTCCACCCGCTGTACCGTCCCTTCAAAAATATGGCTTGCCCCCAGCAATTTTCCAATCTCAGGAACTGTTTTTTCTCCTTTATCACGAAACATTTCGGAAGAGGTTCGCGAAATCACTTTTATATCTTTAATAGTTGCCAGCCGGCTGAGTAAATCCTCCACCACTCCATCGGCAAAATACTGGGTATTTTCCACATCGTTTAAATTATCAAAGGGAAGAATAGCAATGGAAATTTCGGAAGGATTAGCCTTTTCATTAAAAATACAAAATAATTTTGTACAAATAATCATTTATTTATATAAAAGACAGATTAACGACCGGGATAATTTTATTGTGAATTAAGTTAACAGTGGTTTAAAATTTCAGTTTACCCGGAAAGATTTAACAGCCATTTCCATACAGGGATTACTTCAATCTTTTTGCCATTTATCTCCAACATCCGTTCCGCATCTCTTGTTATGATTAATAATTGACGACACTCCAATACTTCTGTAATTTTCAATAATGCTTTCACCTCCCTGTCAAAAGTGCCGGCGCTGTTGTCAATATCATAACAAACCTGAATAGCCATCCCTGCATCAGGTACATAAAAATCGACTTCAATTTTTTTGTTATAAAAATAAACAGAATCATTGCGTCCGTATTTACGCAACAGATTTATTGCCACCATATTTTCCAGCAAAGAGGTATTCCCATCCACCAGGAAGAGGTTCAATATGCCGTTATCGGTATAATAATATTTAGGATTAGTTTCTTTATCAACCAGTTTACCCGCAATATTCTGTATTGGATTGATAAGCCAGGCATCTTTAGCATATTCAATATAGTTGATAATTGTATTTGTGCCCACTTTTGCCCCCGCAGATGATATAATATGTGCTATCCGGGTATACGACAAAGGCTGTTTAATGCTTTCGGCCAGTTTTTTAAACAATATACGCAGTGCGAAGGTGTTTTCTACTGCATGACGGGCAGCAATATCTCCTAAAAATATTTTTTGGTAAACACTTGTCAAATAATCTCTTTTCACTGAAATTTCCGCGCCTTCGGGAAATCCCCCAAAGTAGAAATAGTCGTTGAACTTTCTCAGAACTTTGGCTTTAACTTCTGTGGATAATAAGGAGTTTTCAGTAATACTTATGTTGTTTGCCGCTAAAAACTCCATGAAATCGTAAGGATAAACATCGATAGGGATATAGCGGCCTCCCAGGATTGACTGAATGTCATGGCTCAGCATTTTGGCGTTGCTCCCTGTTATATACACCCGGTGTTTGGTGTCGGCCATTCGGCGGGCAAATTTTTCCCAACCCGGAATATTTTGTATCTCATCAAGAAACAGAATTGGTTTTTTCCCAAACATTTCCAAATGAACCTCTAACAACAGGTTCAAATGCTCCGCCGCCATACCTGTCAGACGTTCATCCTCAAAATTGATATAGAGCATCTCATACCACTTTATTCCCTGGGTTATCAATTGTTGCATTCGTTGATAAAGCAAATAGGATTTTCCTGCCCGCCGGATACCGGCAAAAACATAAATACCAAATTTCTCAAAAGTAAAATTTCGGGGAATTATCTTGTATTTAGGAACTTCTGTCTGATTGTCAGCAATAACTGCTTTAAGAATATTCTTATTCATAAATTATTATAT
>JAAYJR010000496.1 GCA_012522835.1 Bacteroidales bacterium | reverse complement strand
TCAATCGGCTGAACATTTCCCCGTGTACCCTGATATTCTTATGAGAATTTAGTAAAGAGATCAGCAGATTGGATCCCGTCCGGGAGAGGGTAACTACAACAAATCTTGCATAATCTTTTTGTAGTTAAGAGTTATTGTTTTTGACTTTTGTATTATCCTCAAAAACATCCCTGGAATATCTTCCGCTGTTTTTCTGATAATATGTTACAATCTTTTTGTCAGCTCCCGAGCTAACGGCAAGATTATACATCCGGGAATGATATAAATTGAATATTTCGGGAGCTATATCATCTTTGTTCTTTTCTATGAACCTGATACAAGAATCAAAGTCAATCTGCTTTTTCGGGTCATAATTAAGATAACAAGCTGCAGTAACTTCTTCATTGGCAATCCATTTGTACTTTTGCGAAAAGCGGACTACAAAATCATAATCCTGATGCCGTTTAAACGATTCATCCCACAGAATATCTCCGGCCGCTTCTCTTTTCATGAACAGAGTTGAAGATGACGCCCCGATTCCTTTAGATAACAAGTAATTGATCATCTTTTCACCCTTGTTTAACTGCCTTGCCTTAAATACAGAATTTTTATGAGGTGTCCTCATTTCAATGCTACTGTAAATTCCGTCACATTCAGTGGCCATCATTAGCTCCATATTAACCTCAAGATGATTCCTGAACCACTCATCATCAGCATCAAGCATTGCAATATATTTCCCTCTGGAATGCAATATCCCGTAATTCCTGGCAACATTGGCATTTTTATGTTCAAACCGGTAATAATAAAGATTTTCCAGTTGTAATGTCTTGATTAATTCTCCTGAGCTGTCCTTCGATCCATCATCCGCAATGATTATCTCATAATCTCTGAAGGTCTGTGCAAGAACACTCCTCACAGACCTTAACAATAATTTGCCTGGGTTACAGGTGGGGATTACTATGGATATTTCTGGTTTTTTGGTCATAGGTTTGATTTTGTTGTTATTTCATTGTCCCAGTTGGGCTCTCAACGGATTGATGAACCTGTAGATCATTCTCATCTCCCTGGTTATTATCTCTGCAGTGCCATCCATTTCCTGTACCAGTTTTAAATGCTCACTGTAACTGGAGAGCATACCTTTTTCAAGTCTTATTTCAATAATGTATCCATCCTGTTCAGGTACCAGTGAGACTGATTGTACATATCCTGTCAGCATGCCATGCTGCATATAGGGGTACCCTGATAATTTTATATATACTCTCTGGCCAGGCTCTATTTTTCCGATCCCTGCAGAGCTCACTACCGCTCTGCATATTACTATGGAACTGTCGACCGGAACCACTGTAGCCAAACGGTCTCCAGCAGCAACCACATGGTTCTCGCTCCAATACTTTGTAAGGGTTATTTTACCTCTGACAGGACTGCTCAGTAAATACCTGTCCCTCCAGTTGCTGAACATATTTTTTAATGTCCGAATATTATCAGAAATATTTGATTCGTATTGTCTTGTTTCCCGTATGTTTTGTTCCTCCAGTTCCAGTAAAGAGCGTCTTTGACTGATAAGATTTATCTCTGTCGATTTCAATGAGGCAAGAAAACTTGTATAAGATCTCTCGGATTGTATTACACGGGATTTTGCCTCTTCCAGTTGCGATTCAGATACTCCACCCTTGACAAGCAGTCCCTCGTAACGCTTTAACTCATTTTTTACAAACTCCATCTCCCTAGCAAGCATCTCTTTCTGCTGAAGGGAAAGCTCATACTGTTGTTGCTGCTTTTCCATCTGCCGGCGTAACAGCTCAATCTTTTGTGAAAGAAAATCATTTTCAACATAGACC
>JAAYJR010000028.1 GCA_012522835.1 Bacteroidales bacterium | reverse complement strand
GTATATATCTATATGTCTTATTCGTGAATTCCGGAAATATCTCATGTTCGAAGCCGTTAGCTTTTGCCCACGCAACATCATCTGCAGATATGAGCAAAGGATCGGTCTGGCCTGATGCCGGTATATTCCAGCAATCAGCAATAAGATCCCATTTTTCTGTCCACCCGTCATATCCGCCAACTTCCGGCCATGATGTCCAGTATGCCAGGCTTTCTAGAATTGGAGTTGAGAAATTAACCGTTTGAGGTTCTTCATTTGTTGCCCATAACTGAAAATGTTTGGGAGCAGCACCTGCCAGTGTCCTGGTAGACCATTGCCAGAATTTAATCCTGCTGAACTTACAAGATCTTCCCATATCCATTATAAAGTAAACCGGGAACATCATCTTTAATTCATCGGCAGGATTCTTTGTGTACTGTGATAAGGGATTGCCCTGGTTTCCAGTATTGAACATATTTCCAATATTTCCATCAAACATATCAGGCCAGTCCTGGGAGGTATGCTGTGCCCACCTGGGAACATCACCTCTGTACTCTGCAGTACCGTCACTATGGGCGTACTGCAGAATAATAAGTTGCCCGTATTGGTCTTTAGATGAGATATATTCTTCATAGATAGGAGTCATAACGGTATCCAGAGGATCTGAATATCTGTCCCAGTTATCGCGGATCTGGATTTGAAATCTGGTAGGAGTGTTTTCCAGTCCTCTGAATGAGTATCCCTGTTCTGCAACATTGGTAAAATATGTATAATTATGTACCATAGTTCCTGTTGAGTCCTCCATGAAGAGTGAGATACCTATATCTTCCTTATACGGATTCTCCCATGTAACATAGAGCCCTCCAAAAGTTTCGTTAACACTTAAGGACTCCCGGATAAGATGAACAGCGGGAGTCAGAGGGTTAACAACAACTTCAACCGGTTCTGATTCATTCTTGCTTTTATCAACAGTTATGAGTTTTACAATTCTTTCATTTGTATCAGGGAATCCGTCTAAATCGATAGTGTCCCTGAAAGCAGAAGAGAAAGCTTCTCTTGGTGCTTCATTTTCATTAAGGAAAAAAACTGCTTTTACTCCCAAAATATCGTTATCAGACGGTAAAGAATAGGTAATTTGGGCTGCCCCATTCAGGTTCTCAACCATTGGATTGGAAATTTTACCAGGGGGAACATCATCGACTGGGTCACTCCAGTCTTTCATATCCTCACATCTTATAAATACAAGAGAAATTGATGCGAGAAGAATTATATATAAAAACTTTTTCATATCTTTTTATTAATGATTTTTACATAAATAATGAACTAATAATATAATCACCTTACCAGCCGGGATTTTGGACCAAATTTGCATTTTTAGTCAAATTTGATTGTCTTATAGGCCAGAAGTAATCTTTTTTCTCAAAAACTCCGGGTTGGTCGCCCATTGTCCTGACTGTAAAAAACAGCTCAAGTTCCTTGGAATCGGCAACAGTTAAGCCTCTGATCGGTTTGTTCATATACTCTTCAGCCAATTTCCATCTTCTGAGATCCCAGAACCTTTGTCCTTCAAATGCCAGCTCTATCATTCTCTCTTTTTGTATTATTTTCCTCATCCCTTCCTGTGTTGAAGGTTTATCG
>JAAYJR010000214.1 GCA_012522835.1 Bacteroidales bacterium | reverse complement strand
TTTATATATTTGCACCGCTGTATAAAGCTTGGAGGTTTAAATAAAGCAAACCTTTTTCCTTTGAAACAGTTTAATTAAGGTCCTCAGGTAAAATGGACTGAAATTATTTCAAAGTCTACAACGTTCTGTAATTATATTGCCCAGATGGTGGAATTGGTAGACACGCCAGGTTGAGGGCCTGGTGGCCGTTTTTGGCTGTGCAAGTTCGAGTCTTGTTCTGGGCACAAACAAAATTTTTAATGCTCTGTAATTTAGCTAATTACCGAGCATTTTTTGTTTATACATACATTTTTGCATACAAAAAAAAGTTTATCCTGCTTCTTTTTTCGGAATTTAAAGTTACAAATTCAAATATAAAATACCATTACAATATTAGTGGAAATATAAGTTATAAAATTATATGTTCTCGTCCTGCCCCCGCTACTTTACAATTCAATTAAAAACCTGTAATTTAACAAGTTGTAGGTTCTTCTGTTTTAAAACGGTATACATTCCTCCACTTTCTCACATTAAAAATTTTGGTATGGAAAGCAATGTAATCTCACATGACTTACATTGTCTTTTCTCCTGATAATATTCTGCAATATCGTACCTGCCGTTGGTTTTCTGGAAAATATCCAACCCTCTGCCCAGCAAAATCTTCCAGCCGTTATTCATGTCGATGGACCGGTCGTGGATTAACGGATTAAACTCCCAGGTAAAAAATATTCCCAATGGCTCCAGGGAGTCGGCAATTTCACTGAATGCCTTTTTCGTATCTTCCAGGTGAGGTTCTTCGTTGAATGTAACCAGGTGAAGTTTAACCTCCGTGTCAACATCCTTTTTCTGGGCGACCAAACGGGCAAACTCCATCAGGTTTCTTATTTGATACGGAAAGCGAATGTATGGGTCCGTCAATCGGATATTGGTCGCACCTGCCAGAAATGCCCCCAAAAGGTTATCATAGGAAATCCCCGACTGGTTGTCGCGAATACGTTTCTGGACTGGTTCCATTTGAATGCCCGCAGATTTTTTTTCTGATGCCGGGACTTCTGTTTCAGGCGCTGATTTTCTTATTCCGTAAGTTTCTTCCACTTCAAGGGTTTCCACTTCCTTTCTGATGCCGCTGGATAAAACCTTATAACTAAAATCGACCTCCTCAAACGTTTCATCCATCTTGACAAGCTGTTGCTTCACTCTTTTCCGTGCTTCAATGGCAGCATCCAGCAGCACCTGGGCTTCATCTTCTGTGAGCTCACCGTCTGGAAAAACAACCTTCACAAGACCGGAGAATGTTTTTGCCACAGAATCTTTGTCGCGGGTGGTGATGGAATCCGAAAGTTCGAAAAATTTCCTGTAAGTCTGCGTATGGTCTTCTTTACGCAATTCCCGAAGGACTTCAGCCAGGTGGTCCACAATAAATCCATAGCCGGAAGTAAACATTTCATTGCGTAGTTTTTGTACCTCCCAACCGGGCAAGTTCCTTTTCTATCGTGTCGTCACCTTGGGCAAAAGCGTTGAAGTGTGCCAGTAAAAAACTTATGCAGTTAACATCGGGCACATTAAAGACCACTGCAAGCATTTTTTCCAGGATAGCATTTTCCCCATCATCCGGGGTCAGGAATTCTTTTAGCCTTACCCTGCGTTCTTTTGATTTAAAGAATTCGATATGCTTTCCTACCAGTTCTTTCAGGTGCATGGGCAATTCCAGTTCCTGGAGGTACAATGCCTGCTGGTCGGTCTGGAAAACCTAATTCGACAGTTCAATATCGAGCAACCAGTTGTCGGTAAGGTTGGGCTGTGCCTCTCTGAAGTACAACAGGAATTTCTGTGTTGGTTTTTCCCTCAGAATTGTGTATTTTACTTCAAACTGGTTATTGTACACTTCCAGCTTTTCCAGGCCGGGTAGGGAAAGCGACTGAAACTGTTCGGTCAATTCCTGTTTTTCATCATACCAGAACACTACCCGGTACTTTTGAAATATGCGCTGTAATGCTTCTTATATGCGGTCCATTTGTTCATTTTTACTTTTCGTCACTAACTTTTTTCCTAACCTGATTGCTGCCAATTTTCTTTTTTCTCCCAACTTGTCCACAATAATCCATTTCCCTTTCCTGGCTCCTCCAAGCCTGAATAAAAATTGTTATTCTTTTAAATGAAGTCAAAGCTTTAGTCTTTTCAAAATATCAGTCGTCAGGTAATATCCTCCTGTTTTTTTGGAACCTTTAAATTCAACTATACTCTGTTTAAATAGTTTTTGCATATCGCGTCTGATTGTAACATCGGATACTTTTAGCTCACCGGCAAGATTGTTTGCACGTAATCCCGGCGATTTAATGAGTATTTTTATGATGTTTTGATATCTCGTTTTTATTGTATCACTTATTGTATCATTTATTGTATCAAGCAGTTCGTTTAACTCATCACTTAATGTATCATTTTCGATTGTAAGAGTTCCTTCCATTCCAAATGAAAACTTGCCTTTCCCTGCTAAATGACCTTTGGGCAAAGAAATAATAGCTTTAAAAACATCTCCTTCCTCAAATACCGGTTCATCCGAACCATATAACTTGCCATATTTAAATACATTCCGAACACCGGAACCCAATTCGTCAGCCCGCCCAATTTGTTTGAATACTTCCATAAGGTTTTGGTTTTTCGGATGGGTATAATAATTTGAGGGGTCTATTATCCCATGCCCAAAAGGTCTGTTCCAGTTTTCAACCGTTACTTTTTGTTCCTCAATAATTAGTTTTGCCGGGAAAGCATTCAGGTATTCCCGGTGAATTAACGTATTGGCAACCACCTCTCTGAATATACGGTCTCTGATGCTAATCCGCTGGTCTCCCTCCATAAAGAAGGGGTCGGGTAAATGTTTGCGAATAAAGTCCATCAGAACGTCGTAGCTTTCAATTAAATTAGTCCTGACTTCTATTCTGTCGTCAAAACGGTCCGTATTAATTACCCGTACAAGGGCATCGGTTTTATAGGCAGGCAGGATATTGTGAATAACTTCATCTTTTCCGAATAATAATGCAGCAGCAAGCGTAAAGCCTTCTTCTCCGGTTTTAAAATCTTTCCGGTACATTTTTGCACTCTTCAGCAATTCATCATCGGTCATGGATGTCCAGGGGTGACCGGAACGCTGAATAGAAGCCAGCTTTCTTACCCTGGAAATCAGATCAGGACGGAGGTCGGACAGTGTAAGATATTTGTATATAACGGATTCGGTAAAGCTGTTGGATTTACGGAGATACAAGTCTTCTACCAGTTTGTGGTTTCCTGTTATATTAAAATCACCATCATAATTTCGGTCAAAGATTTTTCCAACGGTTGAGTGAACCTGAGAACTCTCCGGTATTTGCAGGTAGATTATTTTTTTTTCATCAATATCTTCCACTTTGGGAATAAGGTAAACCGGCGGAGATAGTTTTTGAGGATTATTCATTAAGCTCACCAACTGGTCAATTATTTTCTGAACCTTCGACTCTTCAATTCCTTCAACTTCTCCATTGTCGTTAACACCAAGAAGCAGGTTTCCGCCACTTCGGTTTAAAAATGCGCATACACTGTCGAATGTATTCTTGTTTAATCCGGTACGTGATTTTTTAAACTCATTGAGCTGGTTTTCACCTTCTGCCAGTATTTTTTGAATCTGCTCCTTCATTTATACGAATTTATCTTCATTGCACTTCAGTCATTATCCACTTTTCGGGTAAAAATAAGAATTAAACCCCACCTGGATTAATTTTCCCTTCCCAATTAATCAATTAATTTCATTCACCCATTATGTATTCGACAAACGCTTTTCCAAAATCAGTTATTTATCCAATTACCTGGCATGAGTAATATTTCAAGTACCAATCAGGACAATACTCCTAAAAAAACAATACCCTATAGCCTTGCATGGGATGATATGCCCATTGACCTGTCCTTCATATATGATAATGAAAAACCTGCCGGGAAACACGGGTTTTTAAAAGCGAAGGGAGATAAATTTATTTTTGAAGATGGAACTGAAGCCAGATTTTGGGGAACCAATTTTAACGGATCTCAAATATTTCCTTCCCATGGACACAGTGAAAAAGTAGCCAAAAGGTTGGCAAAAGTGGGAATCAATATAGTGAGGTTTCATCAGATGGATGCTGAATGGTCTGCACCCAATATATTTCAGTTTACAAAAGGGAAAAATTTGCCTGATACAAAAAGTTTTGATCCTGAGAGTGTTGACAGACTTGATTATCTGATATACTGTCTTAAGAAAGAGGGGATATATGTATATATGGATTTGTTGACATACAGGAGATTTAAAAAGGGCGACGGAATTGCAGATCCTGAAAATATCCGGGATGCAGCCAAACCATACAGTAACTATGACAGAAAGCTGATTGAACTTCAAAAGCAATATAATTATAATATGTGGACACATATAAATCCATATACAAAATTAGCATATAAGGATGATCCGGCTATTGCCCTGGTGGATATAACCAATGAAAATGATTTTTATACATGGAGCCCGACTATAGAACCGTACAGGTCTGATTTGGAGAAGATTTACAGGGAGTGGGCTGCAAGACAGGGTATAAAAACAGGTGATGAAAAAGTAGTATTTGATAAATCAGATGATGAAATTCTGTCTTTCTATATTGAGATAACTAAAAATTACAATACTGAAATGTATTCGCATCTTCGGGAGACAGGTGTTAAGATCCCGGTAACGGGGAGTAATTTGCATGGCAATTGGAGTCGGAGATGGGCGCATCTGACCTCTCAACTTTGCACTGACTATATTGACAGCCATGAGTACTGGCGGGGTGGAACACACTGGAAAAATGGGGAGGGTGTGTTTGGGAACCAGCCCATGACCGGCAGTCTTGAAAATATGATACCGTCGTTCGCTTTCAGTCATATTGGCAGCAAACCTTTTTTTATTTCAGAATGGGATAATCCCTGGCCTAATGAGTGGAGGGCTGAAAGCAGCCTGCTTATGGCCGCTGTTGCTGCATTGCAGGGATGGGATGGCATTACAATTCATACTTACCGTTATTCACAGGATGAAAATGTGGATATGATCGGAAAACCTATAACAGGAGGGGCAATTGGTAACGGCTATCACAGAGGAGGCGTTTTTGATACATTCAATGACCCTGCTAAATTCGGACTTTTCTATCATGCAGCTCTTATTTTAAGAAGAGGAGATGTGAAACCGGCAGACAAAACTGTCTCCATAAAAGCAGGCGACCTGTTTACACCTCCAGCCATAAAAGCTTTGGAGCTTACTGCTGAAAAACATCGTGTTGAAATAGTACTCCCGGGTATGGAAACAAAGGGAGATATAATAGCAGATCCGGATGATACTGTTGTGGATTCAGGGGCAGGTGAAGTAACCTCAGACACAAAAGAACTTTACAGAAACCTGAATAAAATGATTGGCTGGATTGATTCCCCCTTTACAAAAGCTGTCTATGGATTTACAGGTAAAGAGGGTGAAATATCACTTTCTAATATGAAAATTGATGTTTTTACAGATTTTGCGACCGTCGCTATAAGCTCCTTAACAGACCAGCCGATTTCCAACTCGGATAATATGCTTCTTACTGCAGTGGGAAGGGCAGATAACACAAACAGCATATACAATGAGAATCATACTCAACAATTAGATGCTGGTCATGGTCCAATATTGACTGAAGTTATTGAAGCAACGATTGAGATTAAAACGGAAAAGAAAAATCTTCGTGTAATGTCAATTAACCCACAGGGTATGGTCACTGGCTACATTCCTGCCGAATATACAGATGGGGTGTTTCGGTTTACAATTGGGGAGGAATTTCAGTCAATTTACTAT
The DNA here is from genome assembly GCA_012522835.1 of Bacteroidales bacterium. GTDB lineage: Bacteria > Bacteroidota > Bacteroidia > Bacteroidales > Prolixibacteraceae > JAAYJR01. The sequence continues at coordinate 3,837 of JAAYJR010000214.1, read as the reverse complement.
CTGATTCAGGGAATGTAATAAGATTAAAACAGAAGATAGTGTGACAAAGAAAAATCCATTATATTGCGTTATTTAATTGTCTATTTATAGCTTATTCAATATTTGACTTGAAGTTATTCATAAAAAATATGGTTTGTATCCGCTGCCAGATGGTAGTGAAAGCTGAGCTTGAAAAACTTGGCTTGCATTATGTATATGTAAAAATAGGGGAGGCGGATATTATTGAAAATATTTTACCGGATCAACTGGAGCAGTTGAAAATCAGCTTAAAAAGAGCAGGATTAATCCTGATGGATGATAAAAAAAGTATCCTTGTAGAAAAAATAAAAAGTGCAATTATTGAATTAGTTCATTATACAGAAGAGCAAATAAAGGTCAACCTGTCAGATTACCTTAGTGAAAAACTTAATTATGATTATACTTATCTGGCCAGTCTTTTTAAAGAGGTAAATGGCATTAACATTGAAAAATTTTATCTGACACATAAAATTGAGAGAGTAAAAGAACTGCTGGTTTATGATGAGCTGAATCTTTCGGAAATAGCATTCAGACTGAATTACAGCAGTGTTTCCCACCTGTCAAATCAATTCAGCAAAATTACCGGAATGACCCCCACCTATTTTAAAAAACTCAAAAACAACAGACGCAACACGCTCGAAAATGTGTGAATGATGTAAATCTTGTCCATAATTTTGTAACTCAAATCCGGTAATCTTTTAAGAACTTTACTTTGTCAATAATTGGCCTTAAAATGCACATGAGTGAAAGGTTATTGGCCATTATTGAGTTTTTTGGTGTTATTGCAGAAATTCCCGGAGAGTTTTCTTTTCAAAATCAGATATTAAGAGATTCACTTCTAAAATAGTAAAAATGAATATATTATTAGTTTATCCAAAATGTCCGGATTCCTTTTGGAGTTTTAGTCATGCCCTGAAATTTATTTCAAAAAAAGCGGCAGTACCACCACTGGGATTGATTACTGTGTCAGCAATGCTACCGTCAACATGGAAGAAAAAACTGGTGGATATGAATATTGCCTCATTGAGAACAAGTGATATCCAATGGGCTGATTATGTTTTTATCAGTGCTATGTATATTCAAAAGGAGTCTGTAAACAAAGTAATTACAGAATGTAAAAAATTGAACAAAAAAATAGTTGCAGGTGGCCCTCTCTTTACCCAGGATTATGAAGAATACCCCGAAATTGATCATTTCATTTTAAATGAAGCTGAATTAACGATGCCGCTGTTTCTTTCTGATTTACGCATCGGAAAGTCGCAGAAACTTTATAAAACCAAAGAATTTGCCGACCTTTCACAAACGCCGGTCCCCGATTTTCAACTATTATCGGTTAAGGATTATGCTTTTATGAATATTCAGGTTACACGCGGGTGCCCGTTTAACTGCAACTTTTGCGAAATAACATCACTGTTTGGACATAAAGTCAGAATGAAGAGTACGGCACAAATTATCAATGAACTGGATGAGTTATACCATACAATAAAATGGAGGGGACCTGTTTCGATTGTTGATGATAACTTTATCGGAAATAAAAAAGAGATAAAATACAACCTGTTACCTGCAATGAAAGGATGGATGCAGAAACACAACTATCCATTCACGTTCAATATTGAATCATCGATAAACCTGGCAGATGATGAGGAACTGATGTCATTACTGGTAGAAACAGGATTTAATTCTACTTTTATTGGTATTGAAACCCCGGAAGAGAAGTCGCTGAGCTATTGCAACAAAATACAAAATATAAACCGGGATTTGTTGGCAAGCGTTAAAAAGATACAAAAGTCTGGGATACAGGTCTCCGGCGGATTTATTGTCGGATTCGACAGTGACACTCCAACCGTTTTTCAACGTCAAATAGACTTTATTCAACAGAGTGGGATTGTTTCAGCAATGGTAGGATTACTAAATGCCCCAAAGAATACCAAATTGTATGAACAACTGAAAGCTGAAAACAGGATTACAACAGAAGCTACCGGTAATAACACCGATTCTTCTATGAATTTTATCCCCAAAATGGACTACAATGAGTTATTAGAAGGGTATAAAAAAATTATTTATGGCATTTATTCTGCAAAACCCTATTACAGAAGGGTAAGGCAGTTGTTATTGAATTACAACCGGTTAAGTAAAGGCCGGAAAAAAATTAGCCTTTCGCTGCTCAAAGCCTTTCTTAAGTCAGTTTATATTATTGGTTTAATTAATAAAGGAAGAAGGGAATACTGGAAATTCATAGTCTGGACACTTTTCAACCGGCCAAAGTTGATGGTTGATGCCATCACATACACAGTTTATGGCTATCATTTCAGAACTGTATACGGATTGCGAAATTGAAACTTTTCATTCTCGTGAAACAAACAGTCGTAAGGTCAATGTTATTGCCTAACTTTAAAATTCAAGGTATTTAAAAAATTATTGCTTTGATTTTGGGGGTAATCCAGTTAATTTATGCTTTAATTCAGTTTCCTTCTGTTTAAACCTGGTGTTTTCTTTAACCAGTTTTTTAATGATATTTTTTAATTTTTTATTGACCACATCAGTCTCAATCTTCGCATTAATGATATCGTAGCGCAAATCCTGCAACTGAACCAACTGTTGCTTTAATTGCTTTTGTAGCTCAAGAAGTTCAATTTCTTTCTTTTTTAATTCGGTAATATCGGTGGCTATTATAATATAATTATCGCCGTGCAGGTAAGCGGGCAATAATCGAATAGATAGTTTTAGCCAGGTTGAGTTGGTTAAAGATATTATCAGCGCCCTATTTTTGCGGGAGGTCAATTTCTTCAGCAGGGTTTCCAGATTTAATTTGTCAACAGGAATGATATAATCATTAAAGTATGAACCAATCACAAAGTTAACCGGTTGTTTTACAAGTTCAGCAAACCTGTTATTGCAATACAGGATCAGGCCTTCTTGATTAAGTGTAACTGCCCCTCCGTGCATTTCTTCAACAAAAGTACGATAGGGTGTTTCAGCCGAAGAAAGAGAATAAACCTGTTCACCTTCTGCACCCGAAATCACAATCGCATCCACTTCCCCGCTTCCTATTGCTGAAATCATTTCTTTTGCCTCCAACAGGCGGGATTGCAATTCTTTATTATCAACTATTAGCTGCGCTTTTGTTTTGGATGTTACCATATTTGTCATAAATCAAATGTTTTTACGTGCCAACAACATTACGTATTTTCTAACTTTCTCAGGTCTAAACCTATAAGCACTTTCTCTTCATTTGACATATCACCAATGATGCGCCTGAAAGGAAGCGGTAATTTTTTAATCAGTGTTGGGGCTGCAATAATCTGTTCCTCTTTTGCTGCAAGTGGATTTTGGTATAAGTCAATTACTTCCAGTTCATATTGTCCTTCAAGATATTCTTCACAAATTTTTTTCAGATTAGATATGGCCAATACTGACCGGCTTGTAGAACCGGTGATATATAAACGCAGGATGTATTTATCCAGGCCCTTATCAGCGATGGTAAGATCAAACTTATGTGTGGCACTTTTTGCTTTTGCATTTTTCTCTTTCATACTTATTTCTTACGAATATTGTTTATCCATCAGTTCGCTTCCAATAAATCCAGACCAATCAAAACGCGCTCTGTATCTGAGAGATCTCCGATTATTTTACGAACAGGTACCGGTAATTTTCTGATTAATGTTGGCAGGGCAACAATTTGATACTCGTTGGCCAGATGTGGACTTTCTAACACATCGATCACTTCAATGGCATATTTTCCGTCCAATTGTTCTTCACAAATTTTTTTCAAATTGGTAAATGCAGTAATGGCTTTTGGTGTTTGCCCCGCTACATATA
>JAAYJR010000606.1 GCA_012522835.1 Bacteroidales bacterium | reverse complement strand
TTTTGGGAACAAAAGAAACCAGAAGATTGTTATAGATGCAAGTTCCATGTCGTTAAATTGATTGAAACGAACATCCCGGTTTTAATCGGGACAAAAAAGAATGATTAAAATTTCAAACAGATGAAACGGGCAGAAAACAAAGTAGTAATTGTTACAGGCGGGGCATTGGGAATCGGACGCGAATCATGCCTTTTGTTGGCAAAGGAAGGTGCCAAAGTAGCTGTAACTGATGTTCTTAACAAAGAAGGTATGGAGTTAACGCAGGAAATTAACAAATCGGGCGGAGTGGCAAAATTCTGGCATCTTGATGTAACAGATGAAAAAGAAGTTGAAAAAGTCTGTGGTGAAGTTGTCAGGGAGTTTGGCAAACTTGACGCATTGGTTAATAATGCCGGGATTGGGGGTGTCGACAAACCAACCCATGAATTAACAGAAAAAGAATGGGATGCGGTTATGAATGTGAATGTGAAAGGAGTATTCTTCTGCACTAAACATGCTATTCCTTACATCCAAAAATCAGGTAGCGGAAGCATAGTTAACCTCTCTTCTATTTACGGGTTAGTGGGTGCCGGAGATATTCCACATTATCATGCTTCAAAAGGTGCAGTCAGGTTAATGTCAAAAAATGACGCTTTAATCTATGCCAAAGATAATATAAGGGTAAACTCTGTACATCCGGGTTTTATCTGGACACCTCTGGTTGAAGCGTTAATCAAAAAAGATCCGGAACAGAGAAAAAAGCTTGACAGCCTGCATCCGCTGGGACATATCGGCGAAGCTATCGATATTGCTTACGGAATACTTTATCTTGTATCTGATGAATCAAAATTTGTCACAGGAAGCGAGTTGGTTATCGACGGCGGTTATACCTGTAAATGATGAATTTTGACCATACAGCCTGTAAACCGGGAGTAAAAATTCCTGACATGTCCCCTTTAGTGCGACAAATTTAGTTTTTGAATAATTTTCATAAAATCGGATTATCCACCACAAAAGGATGTGGCTTTAATCCCGATTTTTGCTTCGCATCACAATTTTCTTCAGTTCCACAGGCCTTTCGGGCATAGCCTTGCAAGAACATGGCCACACCTAAAGAATGTGGATTTTTAAGATTGATTAAAATGACCTGGTAAAAAAACTACTCTTGAAGTTTTAGTCTGTAATGACCGCGGACCTTATCACTGTTTGCCAGGAGTAGAAGGTTTGGGCTGTCCGGATCCCTGAACACGGGATCAGATAAATTCCATCTTAGGGATGGCGGCCTCGGAGAATAAAAAACTTCCGCAGAAAAACCGATTGCACTCACCCGGTTGAACAGTGTCCAGACTATAAAGTACACCATTAAAATTACTTAAAATTCTGTAAATTGCGGAAATATGTAAAAATTTATTAAAGTATTTTTATTTTGAAGTTGGTATAAAATAAGCGTAATGAATAAAAACCAAAACATTTGTAAACGAACTCTTCGGGTTGCATCTGTTCAGATGGAGAGTAGTGCAGGTGATAAGGCAGCTAACTTTATCAAAATGGAATCATTTATAAGAAAAGCAGCACAGAAGTCAGTTAATCTGATTGTATTTCCTGAATGTTGCATCACCGGATACTGGTTCATCCGGAATCTTGGTGCTGAGGAATTAGCAACACTGGCTGAACCAATTTTTGATGGCGAAAGTTCTCAACGGCTGATCGCTTTGTCAAAAAAATACAATATAACAATAGGTGCAGGCTTGATCGAGGCAGGAGAGGATGGACATTTTTATAATAGCTATATTGTTGTCATACCCAATGGACAAGCACATTGCCATCGTAAATTACAGGCTTTCATCCATCCACTTATTCAAAGTGGTTCCAAATATACTGTTTTCGATACACCTCATGGTTTTCGGGTTGGAGTATTAACCTGCTATGATAATAATATTAATGAGAATGGGAGGATTGTTGCATTAATGGGAGCAGATATTATATTGGCTCCTCATCAAACGGGAGGTTGCCGTACTTCGAATCCTCACCTGATGGGGAATATTGATCCCGACGTGTGGAAAAACCGACATCGGGATCCCCTGGCTGTTAAACGCGAGTTTGCCGGGGAAAAAGGACGAGGCTGGCTGATGCGCTGGTTGCCAGGTCGGGCACATGATAATGGTGTGTTTCTTATTTTTGCCAATGGTGTGGGAGTAGATGATGACGAGATCCGGACAGGTAATGCTATGATCCTCGATCCCTACGGCCGGATAATAACAGAGACCGGAAAGGCTGATGATGCAATGGTTGTTGCGGATCTCGATGCTGCATTATTGGAGCAGGCCACCGGACGCGAGTGGATTGCTGCCCGCAGGCCTGAATTGTATGGACTGCTGACCAGAAGTACCGGAAAGGAACGGGATACTCATGAATTAAAGTTTGAAGAATAAACTTTTTTCAGATTAATTGTCTTTTTATAAAAACAAAAAAATTGGATTTTGGAAGGTACGGTTTTTCCACTCTTCCCGTTGGCAACATAATCATCGGAAAATTTTCTGAATGGATGCAGGCATCAAAAAACCCTGCTAAATCTGACGTTTAACAGGGCATTCGGGTTTTTATATTTTTGTACCCCGGAAGCGACTCGAACGCTTGACCTACTGCTTAGAAGGCAGTTGCTCTATCCAACTGAGCTACCGGGGCAGCCTTTTTTGGTGGTGCAAATATATAAAATTTGAACCTGTTTTGGGAC
>JAAYJR010000065.1 GCA_012522835.1 Bacteroidales bacterium | reverse complement strand
GTTTATCTCTCCTTCCAGCTTAGGGAAAGCAAAATAACCATGGACTTTTTTCATGTGTTGTCCAAGTTCCCCCTGATTTACTCGTATTCTTTGAAATATATCCACTTTATCTGTGATTTAAAATTAGAAATACAAATGTAATCTTTTTTAAAACTTTCACAAATGTGTTAAATTCATTTAATCAGGCTTATTCTTAACTAAAAAAAATATATTTTTGCGCTATGTTTATGAAAGTGAGAATTTTTTATATAGTATCGATAATATTGTTTTTTCTTGCCGGATGCGGAGATTACAATAAAATAATGAAAAGTACTGACTATGAGTTCAAGTATAAGAAAGCAATTGAGTACTTTGAAGAGGGTGAATTTACTAAGGCCGGAGGGCTTTTTCAGGAATTGGTAAATATTTATCGTGGTACCAGCAGGGCTGACCAGATCTATTACTATTATGCAAAATGCATGATGGGTCAGAAAGATTACCTGATGGCTAAGCATTATTACCGGTCAATAGTTAAAGAATTTCCGGGAAGCCAGTATTATGAGGAGTCACAATTTATGGTTGGTTATAGCTCATATCTTCTTTCTCCAAAAGCCAGGCTTGACCAGACTGTTACAAGGGAGGCGATCGAATCATTACAGCTTTACATAAATCTGTATCCTTATAGTGACAGGGTGGATGAAGCAAACCGGCTGATTGATGAACTGCAGTCAAAACTGGTATATAAATCATATCTTAATGCAAGGCTTTATTATGATTTTGACAACTATAAGGCTGCTGCCATAGCGATTAACAACAGCCTGAAAGAGTATCCCGATTCACAATACAGGGAAGAGTTAATGTATATGTTACTAAAATCAAAATACCTGCTTGCAATAAACAGTGTTGCAGATAAAAGGCAGGAAAGGCTTTCCAATGCACTTGATGAATATTTTGCATTTATAGATGAGTATCCGGAGAGTGATTTCAGAAAAGAGATTGATAAATTTTATAACACCCTTGCAGACTTGTTGAATTACGATGCAGGGCAGGAAACAAATATTAATTAGAAAAATGGATTACAAAAAAACAAAAGCAGCTCAAACTACTGTGCCCAGGGACCTGGATATTCTTACACGTGAGACAGGCAATGTGTATGAAACAGTTATGATACTGGCAAAGAGGGCAAATCAGATCTCTTCTGAACTTAAGGAAGAATTGAATCAGAAGTTACAGGAGTTTGCCTCTTTTACTGATAATCTGGAGGAGATATTCGAAAACAGGGAACAGATAGAGATATCCAAATTCTACGAACGTCTTCCAAAACCATCACTTATTGCTTTTCAGGAGTGGGAAGAGAGTCAGATATATCATCGTAATCCCGGCAAGGAGAGTAAACAAAGTATTTAAAAAAGAAGCCAATGAGGCTTAAAGGGAAAAAAATAATACTGGGAATAACCGGAAGTATAGCTGCTTATAAGGCAGCTATAATTTTACGCCTCCTTATTAAAGAGGGAGCTGAAGTCCAGGTTGTAATGACCCCTGCCGGCAAAGAATTTATTACTCCTTTAACCTTATCAGCAATTTCGGGTAACCCGGTGGTCAGTGAATTTTTTTCATCTGATGACGGAACATGGCACAGTCATGTAGATCTCGGATTGTGGGCAGATGTCATGATAGTTGCGCCCGCCACCGCTGCCACTATAGGTAAAATGGCAAACGGAATAGCTGATAATATGTTGATAACTACCTATTTGTCGGCTAAATGCCCGGTTTTTGTAGCACCTGCCATGGATATGGATATGTATAAACACCCTTCTACGGTTAGAAATATCAACATCCTGAAAGAATATGGCAATATAATAATTGACCCTGATGAGGGTGAACTTGCAAGCGGACTTAAAGGCAAAGGGAGGTTGCAGGAACCGGAAAGTATTGTAAATACTGTCGCTGATTACTTAACCCGAAAAAAAAAACTTCTGAATAAGAAGTTTATGGTTTCAGCTGGTCCTACTTATGAAATGATAGATCCTGTCAGGTTTATCGGAAATTATTCATCAGGTAAAATGGGATTCGCCATTGCTGAAGAACTTGCAGGATGCGGAGCTGAAGTTATTCTGATTGCCGGTCCTGTTAATCTTTCTGTCAGTTCACCAAATATAAAAATTCTGAAAGTCGAATCGGCAAGTGAGATGTATGATTTGTGTGTCAGGCATTTTCCTGAATGTGACGGCGCTGTTATGGCAGCGGCGGTATCAGATTTTACTCCGGTAAGCAGGAAATCACAAAAGACAAAACGGAGCAAAGGTGAAATATCTCTTGACCTTAAACCAACCAAAGACATTGCTGCCGAATTGGGAAGAATAAAAGAAGAGGGCCAGTTACTTGTCGGTTTTGCCCTGGAAGGTAGCAATGAAGAGGATAATGCCAGGGATAAGCTGAATAGGAAAAATTTAGATTTCATTGTCCTGAATTCACTCAATGACCCCGGTGCCGGCTTTAATGTGGATACCAATAAGATTACAATTATAGATAAGGACAATAATTTAGAGGGTTTTGAGTTAAAAAGTAAGAGAGAAGCAGCAGCTGATATTGTAGAAAAAATTATTACTCTTATCAGTTAATATGGCTCTGTTTTACTTCATTTTTATTAAATTTACCTTTTTGAAGGATTTGTATGAAACGATTAATTGCAATAATTTTTGGAATTTTGTTTTCAGGCTTTTTATTCGCCCAGGAACTGAGATGTAATGTAACTGTTTCTGCCCAAAAGCTGCAAGGCGCCAACAGACAGTTGTTTCGGACGATGCAGGCAGATATATACGAATTCATGAACAACAGGAAATGGACAGAACACATTTATCAATACGATGAGAAGATCAGATGTAACATACTGATAAGGCTTGAAGAGCAATTTTCAGCAGATGAATTTAAAGGTTCCATTCAGGTACAGCTGACACGCCCGGTTTTTAATTCCAGTTATGAAACGACAGTTCTTAATATTAAGGATAATGATTTTCACTGCCGCTATGTGGAATTTCAGCCACTTGAATTCAATGAGACTTCAAACAGGGATAACCTTACCAATATTCTTGCCTTTTATGCTTATATAATCCTTGGCTTTGATTATGATACCTTTTCACCTGAAGGTGGAACCCCATATTTTGAAAAAGCTCAGGCTATTGTGAATAATTCACAGAATGCCAGGGAGAAAGGGTGGAAAGCATTTGAAAGTGAACGTAACCGTTACTGGCTGATCGAGAATGTACTAAATAAATCATATTCAGACTTTCGTTCCTGTATGTATTCCTATCACCGGCTGGGGCTTGATATGATGACAGAGCGTCAGGAGGAGGGGAGAGCTGTTATAGCTGAGTCGCTTAGAGATATTCAGAAGGTATTCAGGAGACGTCCGTCGCTATATATCCTGCAAATGTTTTTTGATGCCAAGGCTGATGAACTTGTGAATGTATTTTCCAAATCCTTCCCTGATGAAAGGAACCGGATCATGGCTGTTTTAAATGAAGTGGACCCCTCAAACGGCAATAAATATCAAAAAATTGCAGAGAACGAAGGTTTTTAAAAGCTTTGATTGAAAATGCTGATAAAGCTGACTATTTCCAACTATGCACTTATCCATGAACTCTCTGTTGAATTTCAAAGAGGACTGAATACTGTAACCGGTGAAACCGGCGCAGGTAAGTCAATTATTCTTGGGGCCCTGGGACTGATACTCGGAAACCGGGCTGACCTGTCTGTACTTAAGAATCGGAGTGAGAAGTGCATTGTGGAAGGCCATTTCGACATTAAGCAATATAATCTCAGGGATTTCTTTCAAAAGAATGACCTAGATTACGATGATCTGACAATTTTTCGTCGTGAGATTACTCCTTCAGGTAAATCCAGGTCTTTTATCAATGATACCCCGGTTACATTGAAAATTATGGGGAAAGCCGGATTAAAACTTATCGATATTCATTCGCAGCATCAAAACCTTGAATTATCAAATCAGAAATTTCAGCTTGATCTGGTCGATACAGTTGCCTCCTCAGGTAAATTGCTTGATGAATACAGGGAGCTGTATAAGGAATTCGTATCACTTAATAAAGTGTTGTCGGAACTTAGAGAAAGAGCAGAGAAAGAATCTTCCGATCTCGATTATTTTCAGTTTCAGTATGATCAGCTTACTGATGCTGCCCTTCAGGAAACGGAACAGGAAGAGCTGGAATCAGAGCTGGAAAAATTAACACATGCAGAAGAGATTAAAAGTTCATTCACAGATGTATTAAATTTACTTGATAATGAGGATTTTTCAGTTATCCGGAATCTCAGGGAATGTTTTAAGAATCTGGTGAATACAGGGAAATATATTGATGATGCCCGTAACTTAGCTGAAAGATTGCAGGTTTGTCAGATTGAATTAAAGGATATTTTTGACGAATTGGAAGGTCTTGCCGAGAAAACTGAATATGACCCGGCCCGAATAGAATTTGTAAATGACAGATTGAACCTGATCTATAGTCTGGAGCAAAAACATCATGTTGCCTCATTAAGGGAATTGATTATTCTTAAAGATTCTTTCATGGAAAAGATCGATCAGGTTACCGGTTACGATGATAAGATAAATGAGTTAAAGGAGAGTTTGGATACTACCCGGAATAGGCTTCAGGATAAAGCTGATGAGTTAAGTAATCAGAGAAAGAGTGTGTTTGCTACTATTGAAGAGTCTGTGAAGGCCGTTTTGAGACAACTTGGGATATCAAAATCCAAATTTATTATCCGTCACGAACCCCTTCCTGAATTTTCTCCTGCAGGTAAAGATTCAGTTGAGTTTCTATTCAGCGCAAATCCTGATGTGCTGCCTGCTGAAATCTCGAAGATAGCCTCCGGCGGTGAAATGTCCAGGTTAATGCTGGCAATAAAAAACCTGTTACGTACATCCAAAGCACTTCCCACAATTATTTTTGATGAAATCGATTCAGGTGTGTCAGGTGAAATTGCCCTGAAAATGGGGAATATTCTGAAAGAGTTCTCGTCATCTGCTCAAATAATAAATATCACCCATCTCCCACAAATTGCAGCAAGGGGGGATGCTCATTTTAAGGTTTATAAATTTGAAAGAGAGGGCAACACTTACACCTCGGTCAGATTGCTTAACCAGTCGGAGAGAGTAGAGGAGCTTGCTAAGATGGTAGGTGGAGAGATTCTTACCGATTCTACAATAGAGACAGCAAAAGAGCTCTTAAACAACTAACATAGTCCGTCAGCTGAAGCAGACGGCAAGGGATAAGGCTCAGATGTGGCTGGTTGCAATTCTGGTGTTTGTAGCCAGCCAGTTCATATCCTTATCCATTGCCGTTCGCTTCAGCGAACGGATAAAAAAATATCCTGCCTGATAAAAATTCTGCCTAAAAAATATCTATTTCGGTTTTATAAATAGCACATCTGCAGGATCAATCCATCCAGCGCGCAGGTCAACACGGAACCATCCCTCATCATTTTTCTTCTGGAATTGAATCGGGGACCTTGGCCCATACTCTTTAAGATCATATTCCACCCATGTTTTGCCCATATCAGGTGAGTATATTATGCCACATTCCCATGGTGATGCTGTTGCGTAATGTCCTGCCAGGATCACACCATCCTGGATTATCATATTGGCACATTCATACTTTGGCTGATAAAGAAGTTCATGAGCTTTTGTATTCGCTATATCAGCCGGGTCACAACAAAACAATCCGCGATCGTGTGGTTCAGGGCCGTTAGCATCACTTATCCAGTACAATTTCCCGTCGACAAAATTGATGCCGCCTCCTTTATATCGTGTATTCAGGCTTGCTTCAATAATTATTTTCCAGTCCCATTTATCATTTGCACTGTTGTATGTGCCTCTCAGCCATTTACATTCGTGTCCTTCGGGCCGGTCTCCGTCACCAGTGCAGGCATAGAAAGCTCTCTCCAAAGGGTTGTAGGAGACACAATGAATATGGCGACAGAAGTTTGGGTTATCAGGATTACCAATTGGTTTACCGGTATTGCCACCTGAAGCGCCGTTGTCATGGCGATACGGATTAATACCGAAGGCATAAGCTATCTTAACAGTTTGTCCGTTATCTGTTGAATAGTATATATTGATTGGAACGGCTCCTCCTGCTACATTGCCATAATTGCCCCAGACCATTATTTCACGTCCATCGATAATCCAGCTGTTGACACCGGTAAGAGTTGCAAAGTACCAACCGGGCATTTCGGGATTCTTCGGAACATGTGGCAGATAATCTGTCCCATCCGGATTTTTCATAATTATTTCCCGGTAAGTGCCAAGCTTGTCAGAGCTGAGATACAGACGGTTACGGGTTGCGAACAGAACATTTCCGTTTTCGAAAATGTGGCTGAATGTTATATTTTTAGCATCCCAGAAATCTGCGCGGTGGGGCCACGTGTGACTGTTATCTTCGGACATGAATACAGCATCATCTGTGTATCCAAAAGCCATATTTTTAGTCTGTGTGTCAATATACGGATCGTTAGCTGCCCTTCGGTACCAAAAATGTTTATTTGAAGGGAAGGCATCTCCGGCCATATTAAAAATACTATTTGCAGGCAACACAAGTCCGCCGGCAGCCGCAGCTGTAGTACCAATAAAGTGGCGGCGGTTGATGTAATTTTTTATTGTCATAATTTTCTCCGGTTATTATTTTGGTTTAACAAACATATACTCAGCAAGGTCAATCCAACCTGTCCTTAGGTCAAATCTGAACCATCCCTCCGCATTCTTTTTATGAATACGTGACGGAGAGAATGGCCCGTAATCTTTTATATCATATTCAAACCAGCTTTTCCCCAGGTCGGGTGAGATCATGAATCCCAGAGTGAAAGGTGAAGCAACCGCAATATGTGTAGCAAGTATAACTCCATCTTCAACAATCATAGTTCCTGATTCGTATTTAGGATTGAACAGCTGGGTATGAGCTTTAGGATTACCTATATCAGCAGGATCACAACTAAAAATTCCTCTGTCCCAGGGCTCTGGACCATTTGCATCACTGATCCAGTACAACCGGCCATCGACAAACGTTAACCCACCAGCCTTATATCGTGTATTTAAACTTTCCGTAAGAATAACCTTCCAGTCCCATTTATCTTTGCTATGATCGTAAGTGCCTCGTAACCAGTGGCATTCCCATCCTTTTGGTCTGTTGCCATCGCCGGTACATGCATAAAAAGCATCTTCAGCAGCATTATAAGTAACCGAGTGAATATGACGACATATTACCGGATTATCCGGATTGCCCAGTAGATTTCCTCCGGAACCTCCTCCCGGTGAGCCATTGTCTGAAAAGTAAGGATTCTGGCCAAATGAATAAGCTATCTTAACTGTTTTTCCGTTATCCGTTGTATAGTATATGTTCACTGGAGTTGCGCCTCCTCTCACATTGCAATAATTTCCCCATGCCAGCATCTCTTTTCCTCTGATAACCCAGGAGTCGTCTCCGGTTAAAGTATGAAAATACCATCCCGGATTTTCAGGATTTTTCGGAGTGTGGGGAAGATAGTCTTTACCGTCAGTATCCTTTACAATAATTTCTTTATATGATTTTAGTTTTTTCCTGGCACGATAAAGTTTTTCACGTGTTCCAAACAAAACTGTCCCATCATTGAAAATATGGCTGAAGGTGATATTTTTTGCATCGGGGAAAGCCTTTTTATACTTCCATGTATGACTGTTATCATCAGATAACAGGATTTCTGTATCGGTAAATGCAAAAGCCATGTTTTTATTTTGGGAATCGACATAAGGCTTGTTGGGCGGTTTACGATACCAAAAATGAGGAGTTGAAGGATATTCCTCAGGTGTGGCAAAGCGGTAAGTTCCAAATGCACCGGACACCGGCAATATTAATCCTCCGGTGGCGGCAGCGGCAGTACCAATAAATTGGCGCCTGTTAAAGTAATGTTTTATAGTCATAGAATTCCTCCCTGCTATTAATTTAGTTAATATGTAAAACTGTAAATATTATCTCTATTAGTAAAAGTACAATAATTATTGAAAATTCAAATCAATTTTTAGCAATTACAAGCATTTCAAAATCTTCAGGAGTCAGTTTGTGATCTCTGGAAAAAGCTCCAAGACGTGCTCCGAAAATATCAATGTTTTTGTATTCCAGCGATTTTAAGAGCCAGGTTGTTTCACTGGGCACGTAATATCCTTCATTGCAATCAAGAGTTTTTGTATTGCCTGAGTCGTCTTTAAATTCAGTAATGTTATGATCACGAAAAGTCATAAGATCAAATGAATTGCTTTTGTAAACAGCATTTCCTGGATCTGTTGTTGATTCGCAAAATTTCTCAACCGAATGAAATAGGGGGATAAGTCCGTTAAGGGTAGTGAAAATAAATTTTCCGGGATTTCTGAGAGATTTAGAGACATTCTGCAGTATCTCATAATTCATTTCATCCGTTTCCATCAGCGGGAACCCACCTTCACACAACATAATAGCGATATCAAACTCTTTATCGAAGGATAAATTCCTGGCATCCTGTCTTAGAAAATTAATTTTCAGACTCTCTTTTTCAGCTTTCTCTTTTGCTCTGGAAAGTTGTGATTCCGACAGGTCAATGCCGGTAACATTATAGCCTCTTTTAGTAAGTTCAATTGCATGCCTCCCGGTTCCGCATCCAACATCCAGGATTTTTATGTTTTTATTATAGCCTGATTCCTTTTCAATAAAATCGCACTCTCCAGACGTTCCTTTAGCATAATTTTCATTATCATATGATTGGCCGTAGTTCTCAAATAGAGATTCATACCATTGTTTTTTCATTTAAAATTGTTTATTTTTTTTCAGAGGTATTGTTATTGCCGGACTCTTCAATATTTTTTTCAATTTGTTTTATCAATTCATTATTCCTGTCAATAGTGGATTTTATTTTTTCAATCTCTGTCTTATCCTTTAGGTCATCTAGTTTCTCCTTTAGGGATAACTGCTTATTATGAATCTCTTTCAGCAAGTCTTTTTTCTTCTCAATTTTTTCAGATTTTATGGCTTCATCAAAAATAAGATCTTCAGGCGACAATTCATCTTTATGTCCATTATTCTCAATTTTGATTTGAGGTATAAACCTGTTGTTTTCGACCCTTCTCTGGTTCATGAAAGTCGGAGAAACAATTTCAATATTTTTTTCATGGAGTTTATCCATTACTTTGGCATTTAACTGCGAACTGGTACTAAAAAATTTATTGCTGTCATCCAGGAATCCATGGATTTTATATACTACTGAAAAGTCGCCAAGGCTTATTATATAAACATAAGGATCGGTTAACCCGGTTTCGGTAGCCGCATCTTTTAAAGCCTCCTCAATATCATACCGTGAAACATCATAGCCCAATGATACTGTAGTAGAGATAACCGTATTAATTTTACGGGTCAGCTTTACGGGGTTATTTGCAATATACAAATTTGGCAGGGTCATGAAATTGCTGTCCTCGAGTTGAATTTCTGTATGGAAAATACTTTTTTTAGTCACTCTGCCGTGCAGGTCTCCGATTTTAATAAGATCTCCGTTCCTGAACCGGTTCATCGAATTATTCATTATACCAGCAATGAGATTTCCCAATACGTTGGTAGAACTTAAAGCGATACCTGCAGTGATAATAATACCCAGGAAACTAAGTATTTGTCCTTTCGTCGATTTGTCAATTGGAAGTGATAGTATTAGTGCCAGGGTTCCAAAAAGAACAATAAAAAACGAAATAGTTTTTTTTATGATATTTTTGTCTGTTGAGGCAGATTGGAACTTACTAAATACGCGTGAATTTAAGGTCATAAGAATAATAATAATCAGCAATATACCCGCAGGTTCAAGTAATGATTCCAGGATACTTAATAACTTTTCCATAATTAACAAATTTTTTATGATGTCACAAAATATCTTTTAATACCGCTTCAATTGTTGGGAATTTAAATTCAAATCCGGCTTCAAGTAATTTTGCAGGTATAACTGCCGGACTGTTTGTCAGGAGTCCTGCCGCTTCACCATAAAATGCCTTAAGGACAAAGGCCGGTACCCTGAAGAGAGCTGGTCTTCTGAGCGTTGATGCAAATGCTTTAGTAAAATCTTCATTAGTAATCTGGCCGGGGGCAGCGAGATTATAAATTCCGGGGGAAAGCTTATTATCAAGTGCTTTTAAAAATGCCTCACTGACATCTTTTTCATGTATGAAAGGGAATGGCTGTTTGCCATTTCCTATTTTGCCGCCAATTCCCAATTTAAATGGTAACGCCATCATTTTTACAGTAACTGCTTTACTGCCCAAAACAACAGCTATCCTGAATATGGTCATGCTTATATTTTCAGGCAGTTTTTTCCAAACCGATTCCCAATCCCGTACAAGATTACCTAAAAATCCGGGGTCAAAATCCACACTGTTTTCATCATGTAATTTATCAGATTTGTAGACACCAATTGCTGAAGCAGTGATAATCCTTTTTGGCCTCAGCTCATTTGGCAGCAGGTTTACCGCGCTTACGATGTTTTGTGCAGTTTTTACCCTGCTGTTATAGATGACCTCCCTGTTTTTTTTACTCCACCGTCTGAGTACCGGTGCACCGGCCAGGTTAATGACAGCAATAGAACCCGCCAGCTCATTGCTTAATTTTTGGGGACTGCTATAGAGTAATTCACGGCTTATTGCAGAGAATTTATATCCACGGTTTTCAAGTTCATTTGTTATCAGTTTTCCGAGATATCCATTTGCCCCTGTGATTTTTATTTCCACTGTGATTAAATTTATCAGATGTAAATATAATCATAATGTAATTTTAATAGTTATTTTTTGAAAGTTGTCTGCCGGAATATTGTTTCATAACCTTTTGTTTTGTTACTTTTACATCACAAATGAGTTTTAATGTTTAGACGGATTCGAATTATATGGCAAAGGTATTCAATGCTGTGGTTACACCAATTGATTGCCTGGCGGATAGCCCGGATTCCTGAAAGGCAGTTTCTGTACGTCTTAAGTTTTATTGTAGGTGTATTCAGTGGCATTGCAGCATTCCTGCTGAAGAACCTGATTCATTTTGTAGCAGAAAAACTTACCAGCTGGTTTGAGGTTGACTCTATCAGCTACTTTTTTCTGATTTATCCACTGATAGGCGTTTTTTTTACAGTTCTTTTTGTCCGTTATTTTGTTAAAGACAATATAAACCACGGAATTTCAAAAATACTTTACTCCATTTCCAGGCAGGGAAGCCGGATAAAATCACATAATAACTGGTCTTCCATGGTAGCCAGTTCACTGACCATAGGATTCGGAGGTTCGGTAGGAGCGGAGGCCCCTATAGTGCTTACCGGCGCCTCCATCGGTTCAAACCTTGCCCGCCTTTTCAGGCTTAATTATACTTATGTAACACTAATGATAGGTTGTGGAGCTGCAGGCGCCATTTCCGGGATTTTTAACGCTCCGATTGCAGGGATAGTGTTTACTCTGGAGGTACTGATGCTTGACCTTACAATGGCATACCTGATACCTTTACTGATCTCTGCTGTTACAGCTGCTGTTATTTCCAACCTGTTCATGGGCGAGGAGGTAATGCTGCATTTTAATTATGTCAATACTTTTACGTTAGATACAGTATGGCTATATATCCTTTTAGGGATATTTACCGGATTTGTTGCAATATATTTTACGCGAATGACTATGATGCTTGAGTCAAAATTCAAGAAAATCGATTCGTGGAGTATGAGATTAATAATCGGTGGTATTATTATGGGATTGCTGGTATTTCTTTTCCCCCCGCTGTGGGGTGAAGGCTACAGGGAGATTGGTTTGATCTTTAACGGTAACGGATCCTCACTGTTAAATAATTCCTTGTTTTTAGGATGGGCTGATAGTCCTTTGCTGATACTGCTTTTTCTGGCAGGAATACTTATGTTTAAGGTTATTGCTATGGTCGCCACGACCGGGTCAGGGGGCATCGGAGGAGTATTTGCACCTACGCTTTTTATGGGTGCTATCGCAGGTTATTTTTTTTCGACATTGATCAATATAACCGGGCAATTTGAACTCCCATACGATAATTTTGCGCTCGCGGGTATGGCCGGAATGATGGCAGCTGTAATGCATGCCCCGCTTACTGCAATATTTTTAACCGCAGAGATGACAAGCGGTTACGATCTTTTCATACCGTTAATAATGACTTCTATTGTTGCATATGTTACTATAATGTTTTTTGAACCCCATTCAGTTTATACCAAGCAATTGGCTGAGGCGGGTGACCTTTTGACCCATCATAAAGACAAAACTGTTTTACGAATGATGAACGTCCGGAATTTAATAGAGACAGATTTTGAGGTCATTAATCCTGAAGCTAGTCTTGGAGACCTGGTTAAGGCAATATCCAGATCACACCGGAATCTTTTTCCTGTTGTTGACGGGAATGGCATTCTGAAAGGAATGGTAAAACTTTCTGATGTGAGGAAACTTATTTTTGAAAGGGATCTGTATGACAAAGTTATGGTGAAAGATCTTATGTACATGCCTGAATTTTTTATATCACCGAATGACAGTATGGAAGCTGTGGCAGAAAAATTTGAGTCATGTGGCAGATATAACCTTGCTGTTATAGAGGAAGATAACAGATATCTTGGATTTATTTCCCGTGCAGTGGCCTTTTCTAAATACCGGAAAACAGTGCAGGATTTTTCATTTGAGTAATAGCAAATTTGATGTATTTAATTCGAATAACATGATAACTCGCGGAACATTTATTACCCGGATTTCCGGCGGAATTATTGGCCTTAGCCTGCCTGATTATGCATGGCCTGTAAATCATTTTGCCGGAAATAATTTACCTGTGGTGATTTCAACATGGAGGCATGGAGTAGCAGCCAATGAGACGGCATGGAAAATATTATCAGATAATGGTTATGCACTTGATGCTGTGGAGGCAGGAGTCAGGGTTTCTGAAGCTGACCCCGGTGTGAATTCAGTTGGATATGGTGGAATTCCGGATGCTACCGGTAAGGTTACACTTGATGCAAACATTATGGATGAGAAGGGCAGGGCAGGGAGTGTCTCTTATCTGCAGCATATAAAGCATCCCATATCAGTTGCCAGGCTGGTTATGGAGAAAACACCTCATGTAATGCTTAGTGGAAGGGGTGCCCTGAAGTTTGCCATGGAGAACGGCTTTAATAAAGAGAAGCTGCTGACAAATGCAGCCCGGCAAAGATGGAAGAGATGGAAGACGGAAGAGAAAGTATATAAACCAGAAATAAACTCTGAAAATCAGGAGGGAGACCATGATACTATAAGCATGCTTGCAGTTGACAGTGAAAGCCGCATCTGTGGTGCCTGCACTACCAGCGGCCTTGCATTTAAGATGCATGGAAGGGTAGGTGATTCACCCATTATCGGGGCCGGACTGTTTGTTGACGGCGAGATAGGAGCTGCTGCTGCTACCGGTACAGGAGAACTGGTGATGAAAACATTAGGTTCATTTTTGGTTGTGGAAAATATGAGGAATGGAATGACTCCTTTTCAGGCTTGTGAAGCTGCCATTATCCGTATTACCAAAAAGATTCCTGATTTCAGTGAATACCAGGTTGGCTTCATTGCATTGAGCAAGTCTGGGGAATATGGAGCAGCAAGTATAAGTCCCGGATTTGAATATGCCGTTGCAACAGCTGAATTCACAGGATTGAAAGAGGCTGATTCATGGATGAAAGCACAATAACTACAGAAAAAGGGACTTTTGCAAGTCCCTTTTTTGTTAAACGAACGGAGCGTTTTTAAGGTAATTAAAGCTTAGTTCGACACTTTCAAGAGGATCAAGGTCACGGAACCTGTCCTGTTCAACAAAGAACATCTTCATGCCGGCTGTCTCCTTTACGGCAAATATGCTCTCAAAATCTATTCTTCCGCTGCCTACAGGTGCAAAAAACATATCTTCTGTTTTTACCATATCTTTCAGGTGGTATATTTCGAACCGGCCGGGGAATTTTTTAATGTAATCAACCGGGTCATAGCCTCCCCGTGTCACCCAGTATAGGTCTATCTCAAAAGTAACAAGCTTTGGGTCAGTCTCTGCAATCAGCACATCCATCCCCATCTGGCCGCCCATATTTTCAAATTCAAAAGCGTGGTTGTGATAACCGAACCGGATATCAAATTTCTTAGCAATCTCTCCTATTTTATTAAATTTTTCTGCAGTTGATTTATAACCGTCAATGTTCTTCCTGAATTCTTCGGGAAGATATGGATAAATAACATATTTACAGCCTGCCTCTGCCGCGTCAGTGAATATTTTCACAGCATCTGCAGGTTCAACAACACTGTGGCTGCTGTGCAGAGGCATCCCCAGTTCGTTAAGCCTGTTTGCAAACTGTTTTGGAGCCATTCCGTAGAATGTCCCGTCAGAAAAATTATATCCGGCGGCTTCCATAGAGTTGTAGCCTATTTCGGCAAGCCTGACGAGGGTATTTTCAAGGTCCTGGTTTATTTTATCACGCACTGTATACAGTTGCAATCCGATAATCTTCTCTTTTGATGAGGAACATGACAACTGGGGAATCATTAAGCTTCCTGCTGCAAAAGCAGCTGTTGTTTTCAGGAATTTACGGCGATCTGTCATTTTGCTAATATTTTTTGATTGATTAATTATTATTTGAATTTTCAATTATGAAGCCATTTAAAAATCATCGTAAGGTGAGATGATCTTTTTATTTTTCAAGATGTTAACAACAGCGTCGATAATTTCATCATCCTGCATGGATGCGTAATTGAAAATAACATCAAAATCATCATTGTTGGTATTTCTGCCAATAATCTTTTCAATAAAAATATCTCTCTTGCTATCCATCTCCCTTACAAATTCAACAGACTCTGCCTGTGTCAGGTCCTTTAACTGCATTATTCTGTTAATTCTCCATTCCAGTGGAGCTTCAAGCCTGATGTTTAATTTGTTAGGGACGCTATTTAAGATAACTCCCGCTGAAGGATTTATGATTATAACACGACCTTTAAAAGCAAGTCTGCAGATCACACCTTTAAAAGTTTCGAGCATCATTTCATCGGTGATATCATAAATAGTTTCATCACTGAAAACTTTTGCCGCCTGTGTAAGAATTTTTACAGCTTCTTCGGAATCATCATATCCGCTGCTTTTAACTTCGGTGATCATATCCTTAACCACATCTTCGAAAAGATCTTTATCTACCCACTTCCATTCTGCATCAGTTTTCGTGTCAGACATATAACTATATCCGGTGAGGATTTTAGATAGTTTGATAGCAATTCGTTTAGCTGAACAGCCAGCCTGACGGGATATTGTAACCACCGGACCCGGAAAATAACCTGTTTCCAGGTCACAGGAAGCGATGCTGTTTATAAAGTTTTTAATAAATTTTTCCATTTTATGGCTCATTTGACAACAATTCAATATTCACCCGAAGTTACAATCAAATCTTTACGATTGAACAAGATATGTTATTAAATAGGTGATTTTCGAAATGTTATTAAACAAGTTTTTTGTCGGGTTACTGATAAATCTCAACCAGTTTGATGTCAAATACCAGGGCTGAATATGGTGGAATCGAGCCATCCCATGAACCCTGTGAACCATACGCCTGACTTGAAGGAATTAAAAACAATCCTTCTGCACCTTCCGTCAGCAGGCTGATAGCTTCATCGACACCTGGGATAAGTTCCGTTGATTTGAAAGTGTATTTCCAGATTCCGTCTCCCGCATAGTGATATTCGGAAGCATCGAAAACATTTCCCGATTCCGGGAAAAATCCCATATAAATTATTCCGATTGAGTCACCCGGCTGGACCATGGTAACGCCTTCTCCCTCATCTACTATTGTATAAAAAACACCATTTACTGTAGTGTCAACATTGAAACCTTCTGTTATCAGAGAGTCGATGTATCGGGATACTATAGCAGCTTCCCTCTCCGGGGTATATTCAATTTCATCTTCTTTAATACATGAAGCTGTAATAATAATTGCAGCTAAAAATAAAAATTTAGCAATGTCCTTTATTTTTATCATCTTTTTCAATTTTGTTACCGAACAGCTGCAAAGTTAATCAACAACTTTGAATATAATACTTTTTAAGATGTAAAGTAAAATTTAATTATTTCTAACCCTGACATCATACATTTTTACAACATATATAAGGGTTGTATACGGTGGGATATTTGCAGTGCCGGCCTTCCCGAATGCCAGGTTTGAAGGTATAATGATGTCCATTTCACATTCTGCATTCATTAAATTTATCCCCGTTCTTAGTCCCTGGATCATATCGTCAGGGGCAAAGATAAATTTCCAGATTCCATTTGGAGGATAAATGTCGAGTGACTGTTCAATAAGTCGGTCATTAAGTGAATAACACTGATATTCAATAAAACAGGTATCTCCCTGTTGCGGGGTAGGTCCGGCCCCCTCATTTTTTAATATATAGAAGATTCCTGTTCCTGCAGTGTCAATATTTAATCCTTCTGCCTCCTTTTTCAGGATAAACTCCTTAAGTTCTGCCATCTCCTGGTCAACGTCACGGTCATCGTGCTTACAACTATACAGAATGGCGGTAATGGACAGAATAATTGCAATAGTGATATATTTGTTCATCTTTTAATATTAAATAATTGGATGAAAATACGAATTTTATTTTTTTTATATATGTCGTTTTTTAAATAAAAAATCCCGGCTTTCCAGCCGGGATAATTTATAATCTTCAAAAGCGACTATTTGGTTTTTTATAAGAGTTTGTATGCGACAAATATACCATGAACAATTAAACAATGCCAGTCAGGGTTACTGATTTTACTGGTAAAAAAAGCTGATGTTTTGCTTCAGGAAATCTTACTGTTTATAATTACCGGCTTTAATCTTGAAAAAAAGTTATGATATACCTCTTATCAGAACCGATAATTACATATTTTAGTAGAATTTACAAAGAAACGGTTTTGACAGGGTAATTATTAAAGAAAATATTACCGGCCTCAGGTCCGGAATAATTTAATTATGGGAACATTAATTGTATTTTTTGTTTTAGCAATATCTATTTCATTTGTTTGTTCATTGTGGGAGGCTGTTCTTTTAAGCACAACACCTTCATTTATCAGCAGGATGGAAGCTGAAAAGCCACATATAGGCCATATTCTTAATAAAATGAAGGATGATATTGACAGGCCTTTATCCGCAATTCTCACACTTAACACAATTGCCCATACGGTAGGGGCTTTGGGAGTGGGCGTTCAGGCAGGAGAGCTATTTGGTCAAAATTATTTCTATTTCATTGGTGTTCAGATAGCATATGAGTCATTGATTGCAGGTATAATGACACTTGCAATATTGATATTATCAGAGATCATTCCTAAAACAATAGGTGCAAATTACTGGAAGGAGATGACACCTTTCACAGTACGATCACTGCAGGTTTTGCTCATAGTTTTAAGTCCTTTTGTATGGTTAAGCAAATGGATCACCTGGCTTGTCATTAAAGATAAAGGAAGAAGTGTTTTCAGCCGTGCTGATTTTGCGGCTATGGCTGACGCAGGACTTAAAAGCGGTGCACTCGACAGAGAGGAGAAATCTATCATTCAAAACCTTTTAAGGCTGGAAAATTTAAAAGTAAGGGATATCATGACTCCCCGTTCTGTTGTGATGATGGCGGATGAGGAATATACTGTTAATGAGATTTATAAGGAGTTAAAACCCATGGTTTTTTCCAGGATCCCTGTGTTTCATAACCATCCTGATAATATAACAGGGCTTATTCTGAAAGATAATATTCTGGAGAACCTGGCTCAGGACAGGCACCAGGTTAAGGCTTCAGAGATTAAACGTGATATCCTTTTCGTTGAAGACAACTATTCTGTGGCTAAATTAATGGATACACTTGTTCTTAACAGGGAACATATGGCCATGGTAGCAGATAGTTTTGGAAGTATAGTGGGATTAGTAACCATGGAGGACCTTTTTGAAACCCTTTTAGGTTTGGAAATAGTTGATGAATCTGATAGAGTGGAAGATATGCAAAAACTTGCAGTAGAGAGATGGAAAAAAAGAAGTAAAAAACAGAATATAAGAAAAGATAAATAAGCTTCAATACCCCGGACATCCTTTTAAATTTATTTTAATTTATCTGTGTGAGAATCTGTTAAACGACATAAACTTGTTTAATTGATTAATTTTGAAAAAAATAATTTTAAATAATATATTATGAAACGAGCATGTTTGTCAAATAACCCAGGAGTATGATTAAAACATATGCGAGTTACACATGATACATTTATAAATTAATAATTTTAATCATATGAATATTAGTGCGTTACAAAAGGAGAGAGCAAAATATCAACCTAAGTTGCCGGATTCACTTAAAGGTGTAGTGAAATTGTCGGAAGGGGCAAAAACTGAATCTGTTGCTGATCAGAATGAAATAAAAAAGATTTTTCCCTATACCTACGGAATGCCCATTGTCACTTTTGAAAAAGGCCGGAAGCAGGATGGTCAAAAGCCATTGAATGTAGGCGTTATACTTTCCGGAGGACAGGCACCGGGGGGGCATAATGTGATATCAGGCATTTTCGACGGGATAAAAAAAATTGACCCGGCAAGTAAGCTTTATGGTTTTCTGGGAGGCCCTGCCGGATTGGTAGATCATAAATATATAGAACTTACAGGTTCAATAATTGATAAGTACAGAAATACCGGTGGATTTGACATTATAGGATCGGGCCGTACCAAACTGGAAGAGCAGTTGCAGTTTGATGAAGGTTTGGAAATTGCTAAAGGTTTAAAACTTGATGCCCTGGTAATTATTGGCGGCGATGATTCAAATACAAACGCATGCGTTCTGGCTGAATATTACGCAGAAAAAAATTCAGGGGTACAGGTTATAGGATGTCCCAAAACAATAGACGGAGATCTTAAAAATAGTCTGATTGAGACATCCTTCGGTTTTGATACAGCAACAAAAGTATATTCAGAACTTATCGGCAATATTGAACGTGATGCCAATTCGGCAAAAAAATACTGGCATTTTATTAAATTGATGGGCAGGTCAGCTTCTCATATCGGATTGGAATGTGCTCTTCAGACACAGCCTAATATTACCCTTATTTCTGAAGAAGTAGCTGCAAAAAAACAGACATTGGGAGAGATAGTCAGTTACATTGCTAATATAGTCGCACACCGGGCTGCCAATGGCGATAATTTTGGAGTGGCTCTTATCCCGGAAGGATTGATAGAGTTTATACCTGAAATGAAAGTTCTTATATCTGAGCTTAATGACCTCCTTGCCGATGGAACAGTAACAGGCAAAGACTTTAAAGAACTTAAAAAGGGTGACCGCAGAGAATGGGTAGCATCGCATCTGGCCAATGAGACAGCAGATTTGTTCAGATCTCTTCCATCAGGTATTGCAAGTCAGTTGACCCTTGACCGCGATCCTCACGGGAATGTTCAGGTTTCACTGATTGAGACTGAAAAGCTACTTGGGGAGATGGTAAAAAGCCTTCTGTCTGATATGAAAAAGCGTGGTGAGTATAATGGTAAGTTTAGTACGCAGTATCACTTTTTCGGTTATGAAGGCAGATGCGCAGCTCCTTCAAATTTTGACGCAGACTATTGTTATTCACTAGGTTATACTGCAGCATTATTGATATCGGAAGGCAAGACAGGTTACATGGCATCCATAAGAAACCTGACCGCCCCCGCTAAAGATTGGATTGCCGGAGGTGTACCAGTTACTATGATGATGAACCTGGAAAAGAGGCATGGTTATTTTAAACCGGTAATTCAGAAAGCGCTGGTTGACCTGAATGGGGCACCTTTTAAATATTTTGCTTCAAAACGTGATGAATGGGCCCTTGATTCAGATTATATATATCCCGGTCCGATTCAGTATTTTGGGCCTTCAGAAGTGTGCGATCAGCCAACAGAAACCCTTAAGCTTGAAAAGCAGGGAAAATGATTCAAGGTGGTTAATGACCAGCTCTGATCTCTATTCAGGAATAAAAAAATAAGGTAATTAAGTTTAAGGCAGATTAACCCGTAACTTAATTACCTTATCAGGTAAAGTTATCAGAAGATAAACCTGACAGACAATGCCAGCTCATCTCCCCAGAAACCAGTGTATCCAATAAGGTTGAATCCCGGTTTCCAGTCCAGGCTAATATTGAAGGGAATGGCTTCTATATTATACTCCATGCCTATTATCCCGTCTATACCGATCACTGAATGGGAGTCTACATCATCTTCAAACCACGGATGTTTATCGTATCCGTCCCAGAATCCGATATGTCCCCCAAAACCATAATACCAGTTCAGCCTTGGAGTATTGAATGCCTGTGCATGAATTTCATAAAGGCCGGTAATATGGAATCCTTTCCATCTGGTAGATAACAAACCTTCAATAGCTGTATTACTGCTGATAAAATGTTTTACTGTTAAACCGTTTGACAAGCCTCCTCTAAAACCAATGCCGGTATTGTAATCCTGGGCATTAGCAGACAAGGCAACAGAAATAAAAACAATAACTGCAAAAAATAGTTTTTTCATGCTTATTACTTTTAATTTTTATAAAGTTACAAAATATTAATTTAAATTAATTGTCACAATGAATTATTATGATAAAACACATTCTTTTGTTAAATATATTTTACTGATTAAATACAAAGGATATAATATTAGCACCCATTTTTAGTGCTATGTCTCTTATTTCAGCAGGATTATTATGAACAGCTTCATCTTCCCATCCATCACCCAGATCTGATTCATAAGTATATAGAAGAACCATCCGGTCTTCAATAAACATTCCGAATGCCTGGGGTGGTTTATTATCGTGTTCATGAATTTTAGGCAAACCTTCACTGAATTTGTATTTTTGATTGAAGATATTGTGACCGGGGGGCAACTCGATTAATTCTTTTTCGGGAAATACTTTTTTTATCTCTCTTTTGAAAGACTCATCCAGGCCGTAATTATCATCCACGTGTAAAAAGCCTCCGCTTTCCAGGTAAGTTCTGAGGTTTAAGGCGTCACTTTCAGATAATACTATATTACCGTGACCAGTCAAATGAACGAAGGGAAAATTAAAAATTTCCGGACTTCCTATATCAATAGTCGAAGGTTCAGGATGAATGTTTGTTTTCAAATTTTTGTTACAATATTCAATAAGATTTGGCAATGCAGTAGGGTCAGAATACCAGTCGCCTCCACCTCCATATTTTAGCAATGCTACTTTAACACCTGACGTTTGGGCAATGGCAGTACCAGCAACAATAATATTCAGAAACAACAGAATAAGATGCAGTTGTTTAGTTTTTCTGGTTATAAAATTGTTTTTTTCAGGCTTCATATGAATATAACATAGTTAAACATTTAATCAATCGTATATCTTAACCGTTCGCTGAAGTGAACTGCAATATATAATGGTTCAAATATACTGACAAATATTTTGTCTGGTAAATTGAACTGCAATAAATATTTTAAGTTGTATTTGCCAGGTTTACAATATGGCATGCTATTACCCCGGCTGTTTCAGTTCTTAATCTGGAAGATCCAAGGGAGACACTTTTAAAGCCTTTGTCAGTTGCCTTTTGTATTTCATCAGGGTTAAAATCTCCCTCCGGCCCAATCAGAATTGAAATCTCTGAACCGGGTTGTATTACATCTTTAAAATGAGGCTTTTGTCCCTCCTGACAATGAGCGATAAATTTGTTGCTATGCTGGCAGCTATTTACTAAATCATTGAATTTTGTAAGCTTATTCAGTTTAGGTTTATAAGCTTTTACCGACTGTTTTATTGCAGATATAAGTATTTTTTCAAGCCTTTCGGGATTAATTTTTTTTCTTTCTGAGTGATCAGACAGCAGGGGAGTAATTTCATCAATTCCTATTTCTGCAGCTTTTTCAAGAAACCATTCAAACCGGTCGATGTTTTTTGTTGGGGCAATGCCAATGTGTAAATAAAAATTTTTTTTGCCGTACTCCTTTGTCGAGTCTGTAATCTTAAGACAGCAGTTTTTAAAGTCAGGATTAATTATTTCGGCAATATATAAACCACCTTTTCCATCAACAACCCTGACAACTGAACCTTTTTCCAGCCGCAATACCTTGACAGCATGCCTT
>JAAYJR010000183.1 GCA_012522835.1 Bacteroidales bacterium | reverse complement strand
TGATAGCCTCTTCTGTGGAACTGCTGATCTGCCTTTTGCGGATTTTCAGGATCAGATAACCATATACTCCGTCGAGAGCAATCTGTACATCAGATTCTGCGTCCGGATTTTTTTCTCTGAGTTCATCCAACAAACCGGAGACCGCACTAAATACAGAAATATACTTTTTATCAGTTTCTGTTTCCCTGAGTTTCAAATGAAACTCATTCAGGTCAGCTATCAGATTTGATAAGAACTGTACATGCCCTTTTTCCTTTTTACCCTCCTTTTCCATCATCACAATCAGGTTTTTGTACCAATCCAAAATTTTATCAGATGTAATGTCATCTGACCTGTATCCAGGCATCAGTTTTTCTTTTATCATCGCAATATCCAGATCAAAGGCTCGGATCAGGTCTTCTACCTGATACAAGTATAAAATATACTCAGCAATATTTTCCTTCCTTTTTTTCAATGCATTATGCATACTATTGTAATATTAAATTTGAGTTCCGGATATTTAAATTTGCTATCTCAATCATCACTCTGATAATTTAAAAAATCATCCATGTCGCGACGCTCTTTTTTAGTAGGTCTTCCTAAACCTGGTTTACGGGAAAACCATTTCATTTTTTTCTGTAATTCAAGCTTTTCGAGTTCATCAGGAGGTGTAATATCTTCAACAAATTCTGTTATAAGACTGGCTGACAAACGCTTATAAACGGGTTCAATAACTTTGTAACTTTTATAAATCGCAGCATGTTTAACTCTTACAATATCGCCTTTACGAATTTCCTTTGAGGGCTTTACAGGAATATTTCCAATAAGTACATGCCCTTTACTGCAGGCCTCAGAAGCCTTACTTCTGGTTTTATAGATACGTACTGCCCAAAGCCATTTGTCAATCCTCACCTTTTGATCCATACTTCTTTTTATTAAATAAATTCATCGTACGATCAATCCCCAACGTGCCAAAGCTCTTAATTATTTCAATCGCCTCACCTATCCTTTCAGGCAGAAGCCTTGCTTCTTGTTCATGCCACTCACTCAGCACATAATCTACCTGAAATCCTGTATGAAAATTGTCACCAATTCCAAACCTTAACCTTGCATAATCATTACTCCCGAGCACCTCTGATATATTTCTTAATCCGTTATGGCCTCCCGGGCTCCCTTTTGCTTTCAGCCGGAGCTGTCCGAATTCCAAAGCTAAATCATCAACAACCACCAGAAGATTGCTCACAGGGATTTTTTCCTGTTTAAGCCAATAGTTTACTGCCCGTCCGCTCAAATTGACATAAGTTGAAGGCTCTAAAAGAATAAAATTACGTCCTTTGAATTTATATTCGGCAACAAATCCATACCGTCTGTCCTTAAAAGCAATATTGGACACCCTTGCAAGAGTGTCCAATATTTGAAAACCAATATTGTGACGTGTATTTTTATACTCCGAACCTATATTACCAAGTCCTGCTATTAAATACTTCACAAAACATTATTTTTTTAATGTTAGGATTCTGACTGTTCTTCAGCTGTTTCTTCTCCGGTTTCCTCTCCTTGCTCTTCATCTTCAGGAAGTGGTGCAGAAGATTGGGCTGTCCTTGTTGAAACAACTCCCACTATCAGGTTTGATTTATTATCCAAAAACTCCAGATTATCTCTTTTAATCTCACCAACTTTAATACTATCTCCTATACCAAGATTAGTAACATCAACTTCAACATTATCCGGAAGGTTGTCAGATAATGCTTTTACCTTTAACTGACGCATATTAACCTTCAGCTTACCACCGGCTTTAATACCTTTTGCCAATCCGTTGATCTTTATCGGCACACCGATTTTTACCGGCTTGTTATCTGAAATTTTCAAAAAGTCAATGTGCAATAACTTCTCTTCCACCGGATGCCACTGCACATCCTGAATCATTGCTTTTTCAATCTGGCCGTCAATATTGAGATCTACCAGATATACGTTAGGTGTATAAACAAGATGCCTCAATTCACTAAAGGGAACAAATAAGTGTATTACCACATCTTTCCCATATAAAACACCCGGAACCATTCCCTCTTCCCTGAGTTGTTTTGCACTTTTCTTTCCTAAATTCTCCCTCTTTTGGGCTTTAATTTCAAATGATTTCATTTCTAAAAAATTACGTTAATAATTATGGTACTCAGTCTTTCCCGTAGTTACGGGACTAACAGCATGCATAATTAAGGGTGTTTTAATTCCCGCAAATTGATAACATATGCTGAATAACCAGTTCATTTCAGTCAACTATTATAATGCAAAGGTTACCATAAAACACACTCTGAATGCTCCTGCTTAAAACGGTGCAAAGATAAAAATTAGCGGTAATATAACGAACTTATTGACTGATTTTTATAAACTCTTCGAATTACCTCTCCCAAAGCATCTGCAACTGATATATATTTTATTTTGGAACTGTTGGATTTAGGCGATATTGAATCGGTAAAATATACATACTCAAGGGCTGATTGTTCGATACGTTCAACTGCCGGGCCAGATAAAACACCATGAGCGGCAAAAGCACGGACACTATTTGCACCCTCTTTTTTCATAAGATTAGCTGCTTTGGTAATAGTTCCTGCTGTATCAATCATGTCATCCACTATTATAACATCCCTGTCTCTTACGTCTCCTATAACTGTCATGCTGTTTACCTCATTTGCCCTTGCCCGGGTTTTATGGCAGATTACCATATCAGACCCCAGCAGCCGGGCATAGGTATTTGCCCTTTTTGTCCCCCCGACATCAGGTGAAGCAATTGTCAGTTTATTAAGCTTCATATTACTGATGAAGGGAATAAATAAAGCAGAGGCAAACAGGTGATCAACCGGAACATCAAAAAAGCCCTGTATCTGGTCAGCATGAAGATCCATTGTGATAACTCTGTCAACACCTGCTGCCGAAAGCAAATCGGCCATTAGTTTTGCTCCTATTGAAACCCTGGGTTTATCCTTTCTGTCTTGTCGTGCAAAACCAAAATATGGTATCACTGCAATAACCTGGGCCGTACTTGCGCGTCTGGCAGCATCGATCATAAGCAGCAACTCCAGTAAATTTTCTGCAGGAGGCATAGTTGACTGAAGTATAAAAACATAGGAACCTCTGATAGTCTCCTCATAACACGGTTCAAACTCCCCGTCAGAAAACACAGGACATGAGGATAATCCAAGATCTATAGACAGGCTTTTACAAATTTTCTCTGCCAGATGCTTTGTTGCACGGCCAGAAAAAATTTTTAAAGGTGGATTGTTAGGAATCATTGATAATTGATTTTTATTTTGCCATTCAACTGCAAAATTATAACTTTCTTTTTTCTGCAGATTTTTTACACCCTCAATTTATTATTTTTTCTTTAAAATTGCAATTATATATTACCTCTGTTAACATCAGAAATAAATTTCAATATTTCTTCCCTTCCCTGAACTGTTAATACTGAGGTTGTAAAATACCCCGGCATACTCTCCCATTTTTCCAACATTATCTTTTCATAATTTTTTATGTTGTTTTCCAGTTCTGCAGGTTTAAGTTTATCTGTTTTGGTAAAAATAATTGAAAATGGGATCTGACTCAGCCCCAGCCATTCCATAAATTCAAGATCAATGGGCATTGGCTGATGGCGTGAATCAATCAGCACAAAAAGGTTATAGAGATTGGTTCGTTTCAGGATATATCCTTTTACAAATTTTTCCCACTTCTTACGCTCTTTCAAGGGAAGAGAGGCATAGCCATACCCGGGAAGATCTACCAGGTACCATTCATCATTTATCAGAAAATGATTAATTAGCCTCGTTTTGCCCGGTTTACCGGAAATTTTTGCCAATGACTTACGTTTTGTCAGCATATTTATCAATGAGGACTTTCCAACATTAGACCTTCCAATAAATGCATATTCCGGTTTGTCGGCTGCCGGACATTTTTCAACCTCTGTATTACTGACCAGAAATCTGGCCTCTTTTATTTCCATACTTAAATACGTTAATTAACAACAGGATAAAGATTAATAATCAGTCGCCGGGAACATATATTTCCAATAATTTTACTTCGGGGGTAAGTGGTATGAATTTCAATAGTTCCAGGGTTGCGGGGATAAGGACCGTTTCTCCTGTGTCTACCTCCTCCTCACCATTATCATATTTAATACTATACCTGCCCTCAAGGTTCATTAAAATAATAAATGAGTCAATTTTATGATAATCCCTCTCAATAGTACTCTTAAATTGTAAGATATTAGTTGCGAAATAGTCACATTTCAATATTTCTGCAGGCTCGTCTATCCTGACAGAGTAGTCAGTTAAAAAATCAGTTTTGCTGTTAAAGTCAATTGCATCCAATGCTAAGTCAGTATGTAATTCCCTTAAGTTGCCCAGATTGTCTTTTCTTTCATAATCATAAATGCGGTAAGTGATATCAGAAGTCTGTTGTATTTCAGCAACCAGCAATCCCTTCCCTATAGCATGAACTTTTCCGGCAGGGATAAAAAGTACATCTCCCGGATTAACATCTTTTATATATAACAGATCAGTCAATTTTCCTTCATGGAAATATTTAAGATAGGTATCTTTAGTCACCGGTTTTTTAAAACCCGATATTAGCGAAGAGCCTTTCTCAGCATAGACCACATACCACATCTCAGTTTTCCCGTATGCAAAATGTCTCAACCTGGCCAGTTCATCTCCCGGATGCACCTGAATAGATAAATCTTCCTTAGTGTCAATATATTTAACAAGGAGAGGAAATTCTATTCCATACTTTTCATAAACCCTGTCACCTACCAGGTCGCCCATATAAATTTCAACCAGTTCGGTAATATTATTACCTTCTAAGTATCCGTTATCAACAACAGAAATAAAACCTTCAACTGCAGAAAGCTCCCATATCTCACCACAATTTTCAATACCACTGCACTCTTTATTTAAGATATCCTTAAACAGACGGCCACCTCCCCAGATTTTACTCTGAAAAATTGGCCTGAACTTCATTGGGTATAATCCGGCCATAACATTAATTTTTTTATAAAAAAGCTGATTCATACTATATTCATTACGTTTTTTTGTAATTTAGACTTTCTCTGCACTAAAATTAGTATTTTACTGTCATTTATATTTATTATTTCTTTTTAATTGAACAATATTAACAATTAACTTAAAGGGAAGATGCTGCATAATTTAGACATAGATGAAATTCTTTTCATTGATATTGAAACAGTTCCTGTCAAACCGGAATACCGCAATCTTGATGAAAAATGGCAACAGCTATGGGATCATAAGATGCGTAATCAGATCGATGACGACGAACCTGCGG
>JAAYJR010000382.1 GCA_012522835.1 Bacteroidales bacterium | reverse complement strand
ATATTTGGGTTTCATCACTAATTGGTTTTTTTGTAAAATCCTTCAATAAACATAAATATGCATCCTCCAGATGAGGGGCAACATTCACAGCATCAGCCGAAGGCTTCTCTTTTGCCAGTAACCTGATCTTTATGTTTTCACCGTCACGCATATGATGGATAATAAGCTGTTTATTTGCAAAACTGTCAAAATCTTTTGCGGGCAATGTCATCTGCCAGACAAAACCTTCACCCATACTGACCATATCTGACGGAGTCCCGAAATATTTGAGTTCTCCCTTGTTAATCACGGCAACCTGATTACAGGAGCTGGAAATATCTTCAATTATATGGGTCGAAAAGATAACTATTCTTTCCCTGCTCAGTTCAACAAGCAGGTTACGGAAACGGATTCTTTCGCGTGGGTCGAGGCCGGCAGTTGGTTCATCAACAACAAGGATCCTGGGAAATGTAAGAAGAATTTGTGCAATACCTATTCTTTGTTTCATTCCACCCGAGAAAGAACCAATCCTGTCATCTTTCTTCTCCCACATATGTACACTTTTTAATACATACTCCAGGCGCTCATTTCTGATCTTTATATCTTTAATGCCTTTCAATATACCCTGGTAATCGAGGAATTCCCATGCCGACATACTATCATAATATCCGAATGCCTGGGGCAGGTATCCCATAAGTCCCTGCAGCTCTTCACGATACTTTTGGGTATCCATTCCATTAATCCAGATTTTACCATAGCTCTGTTCAAGTATTCCACATATAATACGCATCATTGTTGATTTTCCTGCACCATTTGGCCCCAGTAAACCAAACATCCCTGTTTTTATTTCAAGGGAAACACCATTTAATGCACGGAATGGAGCTGTACGTTTTCCAATCACCGGAATCTGGCGCACCATTGTAAAGTACCACCTTCTCAGGATACTGAATTTGCCCTCAATACGTGCTATATTCAGTTTTTTATTGTGTATATATTCTCCTGAAGTATATATAATTAATAAAATCAGCCATATTATTCCCACAAAAATTACCATCCCCGTATTGTCCCAGCGCATTAAAAAGATTACAATAAACAAAATGGGTATCCCCCAATAAATCAAATTCTTCAATACCCTGTCAATTTTGATAAAGAGGGTATTACCGCTAATTTTGTATTTGTTGTTCAACAAACTGGAAGCGGGGGCATATAAAATAAAAGTCAGGAAATAGATGAAATGGGACATAACCCACATCCAGAAATTAGTCTCAAGGTAGTAGAACGTAAAATAGATTAAAAAAATAAAGAGAGGTATTAACCATATCAAATCATAAAAATCGTGCAACTTCTTATAATCCTTAAGTAATCCGGCTCTTTCCCTGATTTTTATTCCTGCTTTCCATTCTCTCACAAACCTGCTGTCCCTGTCATATACCTTAACCAGCTTCCTAACCACAATTTTTATTGGCTCTTTTTCGTCAATTACCCCGGAGCTGGCCTGTTTCAGGCTTGTCAGCACAAAAGCAGTAACACCTGGAACAAGAATAACAATTAGCATAAAACCAAGTAGCTTCCAAACGAATGTATCCACCTCAAAATAGATATAGGCTGCTGCAGCGGCAAATACTATTATCTGCAGTGCTTTCAACTGCCAGCTCAGAGACTTCAGCCAGTTAATAACATTTTCCATTCCAAAATAGAGAGTGGGAATTAAGACCAGTGTCAGCAGGGTACTGACACTCAGTCCCCCGATCACTGTGATGGCAAAAGGCGCTCCTATTGCACCTACGTATTCAGATTTTCCAAGAGCCAGTGGCATCATAGCCACAATGGTTGTAATGGAAGTAATCATAATGGGCCTGACCCTGGAAAGGCCGGCAGTTATTAATGCCCTCGACTTGCGGTTTCCCCTTTTACGAAGAATATTTGTAAAATCAATCAGTATGATTCCATTATTGACCACAACACCCAGTAAAATAAGAAATCCGGTAAGTGTATTAGCATTGAAAAGGCTGTTTCCCGTAAAGATCAGGGCTATAAACGAACCAATTGCAGCCAATGGAACAGAAAACATAAGTACAACAGGAGTGACAAGAGATTCAAATACTGAAGCCAATATCATCAGTATTAAAATAAATGCAGCAGCGATAAGAAAATAAAACTCTGCATACTGGTCTTCTTCGTGAATTACCTCAATTGCCACTCCCGACGGCATTTTATAGCTGCCAACTACCTCATCAATCTCCAGCCGGTAAGCTTCCAGCAAATTTTTTGATTGTTCTGCTTCAGGGGCAAAACGGTAAAACAGCTGAATCTGTTTCTCCTGGTTGATCCTGTTAATACTGGCCATACCAAATGAATAGACAATATCTGCAATGTCCTGCAATTCATATACGGCACCCTGGCCATTATTTAACTGAACACGGCGAAGATCATCAACATCCTTTTCACTCTCCTCTTCCTCCTCCGTAAGTTTCTCTTTTATAAGTATGTCAAACTCCTCATTACCCTGCTTAAAATTTATACCTGATGAAAACTCTCTGCTGAAAGATCCCAGTTCAGATGCAATATTATTTAAAGTC
The DNA here is from genome assembly GCA_012522835.1 of Bacteroidales bacterium. Taxonomy (GTDB): domain Bacteria; phylum Bacteroidota; class Bacteroidia; order Bacteroidales; family Prolixibacteraceae; genus JAAYJR01. The sequence continues at coordinate 4,419 of JAAYJR010000382.1, read as the reverse complement.
AGTCCGTATTCAGTAAGCAGAAGCTGATTAAAGTAAAGGTGCAATTCCGGACGTCTGCTTCCAACGCTGAGACTGACACTTCTGATGGATTCAAGATTTTCAACATAATATTGAAGGTCTTCGGCAACACCTCTCATCAGCTCAAAATCTTCTCCCTTAATTACAATCCGTTCCCGATTTGTGCCAATTCCCAGAAAACGGCTGAAATTTTCTATTCCGGCACCTCCTCCGCTGCTACCTCTGAATCTGGCACTTGATGCAGGTGCAGTGAGGCTCACCTCTGCCCTCGCAATGTTTTGTATTAAGCCTTCTGCCTGTGATTTTATCTCTGCAATATTGCGGTCATTGATATTTTCATAATCCTCCTGTAAAATAACGGTTATAATTGCCTCTTCTGCCTGAATATTGGAAATTACATCCTCTTTTTCAGCAATCTCCTCCAGCCTGTTTTCAATTTCTGCCACAACAAGATCTGTTGCCTCAAGAGTTGATCCTGTAGACATGGTTACATAAATTGAAAAGCGGGTTTCTTCAACTTCCTCCAGGATATTGATATTAATTGCCAGTACAATAAATATGGTAATAAAAAACAGAACTACTGCGCCCACAACTGTTGCAGCAGGATTTCTCATACTCGACTTCAGCAGTAACACATATATCTGAATGATCCTGTTATTTGTAGTAACTTTTTCATAGAAAATATTATGGGAAGTTTTCCCCTTCAGGAGCAGGTGGGCTAACATGGGAATCAGCAGGAGAGCCACGAACAGGGATACTGTCAGTGTTGAAATTATGGAAACCCCGACCTGGTTACCCAGCAGCTTTATCATGTATTCCGATGAAAAAAGGAACGGAAGAAAGACTGTAATGGTAGTCAATGTGGCAGCAACTATAGACCTCCATACCTCAGAAGTACCCTGAACAACTGCTTTATCCGGATCGAAATGCTTACCTGAAAGCCTGTAAATATTTTCAAGCACTACCACACTGTTATCGAGCAACATCCCGATAGCCAGTACAAGGCCAACCAGGGTAAGGCTGTTAATAGATACATTAAATGCATAAAAGAGGTTAAATGCAGTAAACACCGACACAGGTATAGCTAATGCTATGACAGATACTATACGCAGGTTTTTAAGAAATATCCATAAAACGAAAATTGCCAGCAATCCTCCAACGAGTGCCAGATTCATTATCTGGTCAATATTCTTCTCCATGGTTTCTGCCAGGTTAGTCTGCACCACCAGTTCAATATCATTAGCAGCAAGCTTCTCATTCAGGGCACCAATTCTTTCCTGTACTTTCTTTGAAAGATCAATAAGATTAGCCTGTGAGTCACTTACCAGCATCAATGAGACAGCATCCATTCCATTTACACGGCTGATGCTCTCCTCCTCTTTAACCCCGAAATAAACATCAGCTATATCTTTCAAATAAACAGGGCCTTCGGCAACAATTATATTTTCAATATCTGTTACTTCATTATACTCTGCAGTAACATGGACAAAAAATTGTTTCTGGTTCTCTTTTAAATATCCTGCAAATGTGCGGTTTGCCGAGTTAGATGTAATAGAGCTTCTGATCTGTGCCGGGGTTATTCCGTAAGCATCGCAGGCAGCTTTATCGTATGTTATCTCTATCGAACGCTCTTTACCCCCAAACACAGTAACCGAGGCAATCCCGTCAATATTTTCCAGTTCTGCAACAATTTCCTGGTCAGCTATATTCCTTAGCCTGTCGGTCCCCCCGCTTCCTCTGATCTGCAACTCCATGAACTGGTTGCTGAGATTTTGTATATCCACCCTGTTTACTGAAATCCGGAAATTTTCATCAAGATTATCGGCCGCCTGATTTATGCGTTCCTGTAACTTCAGAAATGTATATTTAAAGTTCACATTCTGATTAAAATTAACCTGGATGGAAGCGGTACGGTTGTTAAGTGTTGTCTCAATACTTTCTATACCCTCCATAGCTCCGATTGCCCCTTCGATTGGAATCACAGCCTGGTTTTCCATGTAATGCGGGTCAACCTCCATTGTTGAATTTATCTGAACGAAAAGCATCGGAAGCTCAGCATTGGGCATTAATTCCACAGGAAGTTGTTTATAGGATACATATCCCAAAAGGGACAGCCCTGTAAACAACATCGCAATGAGTATTTTTCTGTTTATGATGAATTTCATTCTCTGTTAGTCCCTTTTACCCTGTCTAATATATCATATACACAGGGAATTACTATCAATGTCAACAATGTTGAAGTTACCAGTCCCCCGATTACAGCCAATGCCATCGGTGATCTCAGGGATGCACTTTCGCCAAATCCAAATGTCAGAGGTAATAAAGCAAGAATCGTTGTCAGGCTTGTCATAAGGATAGGCCTTATACGCTGCTGTCCGGCCTGTGCAATAGCCTCCCTCCTTACTAATCCCTCCCTGATAAGCTGGTTTATTCTGTCGACAAGTATTATTGAATTATTAACTGCAATACCGGCCAGCATTATAACGCCGATAATTGCCATAATATTAAAAGTCCTGCCGGTTGCCAGAAAAATCAAAATACTACCTACAACTGCCAGGGGAATAGTAAATAAGATTGTGAAGGGATGGATCAGCGATTCAAACTGTGAAGCCATAACCATATATACCAATATAACTGAAAGCAACAGTGCAAAAGTCAGGTTACTGACAGACTCCTGCCTTTTTTCTTCCTCTCCTGTAACCATTATCCTGTAGTTTTCAGGCAGGTCAATCTTAGAGATCTCCTGCCTTATCTCCTGTGCAACAAAATCAAGGGGAAATCCCTTTTCCATTTGGGCAGTAACTCTGCCGGTACGATTCTGGTTATACCTGGGAATCCCATGTAGTGCATATCCGAAAGAGATATCTGCAATTTCACTAAGCCTGAACTTTTGGGTACCTGAATTTATTGTAATATCATAGATATCATTTAATCCTTTTTCCGGAACTTTGATAGTTATATCACGCATCTCTCCCTCCTTTTCAAACTGTCCTGCATTCTTACCTTCAAGCTGTTCCTGAATTTGAGTGATCACATTATTGATATTAAGGTTATACAGTCCGGCTTTTATGCGGTCGATATGGATCTCAACCTCCGGCGCTCCGTCTTCAATTGAAGTCTGAATATTGAAGATACCATCCACCTCCGACATATTCTCCATTACCTGATTCAGAATTATTTCAATCTCCTCAAAATCCTCTCCCTTAACCTCAACTACTACAGGTGCTTCTTCAGTTCCAAGGATTGATTTCAGTGCACTCTGCTCTTCAGAAAAACTAACCTCAAGTCCCTCAATACTTTCAGTTTGTATATCAATATCTGCTATAACCCGGTCTGCCGGAATTATGGACCCTTCTTTCAGGATAACCCTTATCTGTGCAGTGTTCTCCCCCTCAAAGACAGCAGTTGCATCTCCTGCAATACTGGTTGACGGCCCTGAATGTGAATATATCTTTTCAAGGTCATCACCCAGATACTCAGTAATAATAGCTTCAATATTTTTCACTGTACCTTCTGTGCGCTCAAGTGTAGTGCCTTCGAGGAGTTTCATATTCATTGTAAACTCACGGGATTCTGTTTTTGGCATAAATTCGGTGCCTATAAGGGGTACCAGCAAAAATGATCCGGCAATTAGAATCATAGTAAAAATTACCACGATCCATTTATATCCCAATAATTTATTAAGGAATTTCCCATATCCCCCCATCTTAACCGAATGCTTCTTAACGGGCGATTTTTTATTTTTATATAATGCATGATAAAGGGCCGGAATTACAAAGATCGCAACAAACAGCGATGAAACCAGGGAGAATGCAACCGTCCAGGCCTGATCTTTAAACAACTCGCCTGAAGCTCCGTGAAGATAAACGATTGGCAGGAATACCACAATGGTAGTTATGGTTGAAGCAGTAATTGCCCCCCCCACTTCAGCAGTTCCGTTTATTGCTGCATCCTTAACCGTCATACCATTTTCATGGTTTCTGAAAATATTTTCAAGCACCACGATCGCATTATCGACAAGCATACCTGCCCCGAGGGCCAACCCCCCCAATGTCATAATATTGATGGTCAGGTCATTGAAATACATCAGGTTAAAAGTTGCAATAATAGATATAGGCATTGCAATACTTACAATAAGTGTGGTTCCCAGGCGGCGCAGGAAAAGATACAGCACAAAAACCGCAAGCAGAACACCGAGCAAAGCGGTATTTTGTACCTCTTCTATCGCTGAACTAATAAATTTACCCTGATTAGTTACCTGGTGAAGATTATATCCGGGCAATGCCCTTTCAATATCAACCAAGGCATCGTTTATCTGGTCAACTGCCTTAACGGTATTAAATTTTGTCTCTTTATAAATTGCAAGGCCTACACAACGTTCTCCGTTGAAGTGTACAATAT
>JAAYJR010000233.1 GCA_012522835.1 Bacteroidales bacterium | reverse complement strand
ACCAAATTAATGCTGTAAAAATAATTTTTTTCATATGTAAGCCGAATGAAAAATCATCGTTCTCAAAGGTAATCTTAAACTGTCTCGGCTTTTTACACAATTCAGGGAAAGAGTTACATCATTCACACATTTGAGAACTTTGAAAGATCGACGACCGGCAACATGCATTTTTGATCCTGACCCTTTGAACTCCATTATGTATGTAAACAATTCGACTATCTGTTTGTTCTATTATTCAAGCGGTTACAATCAATTAAATCAGAGTTGAAATAATCAAATCGTTTCTATATCTGATATCTATTAATTTTACGTTTATAATTTAATTCAAGACTTAAGTATGAAAAAGTTTATGGTTTTATTTATGGTCTTTCTTTTTTCTATTTCTTTAGTTTTTGCACAGAACGAGGTAAAGACTAAGGAAATAATCAAAACTGAGAAAGAGATTAAGGGAAAAATAGAGAAAGCGAAACAAGAGCGGAGGAGACTTGAAGGAACCGATGTGAGTAACAGAGCTAAAGAAAATTTTAATGATGACTTTGGTAACAATACTGATGTTGTATGGGAAAGAGGTGATTTCTATGATGTGGCAAAATTTACAGAAGATGGCTATACAAAGAAAGCCTATTATGATTTCGACTCACAGTTGATTGGGGTAACATGGTTTGTTACTTTCGCTGATATACCTGAAAGAGCGCAGGAGATAATCAATGAGAAATATAAAGACTATGAAATAGGTGAGGTTCTCTTCTACGATGATAATGAGATAGTTGATGTTGACTTTTTTATATTTGGAACACTTTTCAAACATGAGGATAATTATTTTGTTAGTTTGAAAAATGAATCTAAGCACATTATTCTTAGGGTTGACAGTGAGGGCAATGTTCACTTTTTTAAGGAAAATTAAGTAGAGTGAATTTCAATTTTAATATCAGGAGGGCGTCTATTACAATTTAAAGAGTAGTTAATTGCATCATCACCAGTATTTATTTTGAACCCGTAAAAAAGGATAAATTAATTCAAATGTCGTTACAAACGACAAGAAGTTTACCCCTCGTTGCAAACGAGGGGTAAGGGGGTAGGCGGGGCAGTTCTTTTACTGCACATTGGTTTTGATATGAACATCCCTCTGCGGGAAAGGAATCTGAATACCATGTTTTCGAAATGTATCGTCAATGGCATATCTGATTTCACTTTTGGTGTGTTCAACCAGAAAAGATTCGCGTACCCAAAAATAAACCTGGAAATCGAGCGATGAATCGCCAAAATCGTTAAATCGCACAAATGGTTTGGGATGAGTGGATATATTTTTAATGTTGTTGGTACATTCCAGTAAAAGTCTTGTAACCAGTTTGGTATCGGAGCCATAAGCAACACCAACCTTAACAGAGAAGCGAGTATTGTAATCCATCTGGCTCCAATTGATAATGGTGTCATTCACAAATTTCGAATTGGGCACTACAAGAATTACATCGTCGCGGGTTTTCAATCTCGAGGTTCGCAACCCAATATGAAGCACTTTTCCAACCGTTCCATCATCAAGTTCAATAATATCGTTAATCTGAAGGTTTCGTTCAAAAATCAATACAATTCCCGAAGCAATGTCGTTGAAGAGCTGTTGAATACCGAATCCAATACCAACCAAAAGCGCTGTGATACTGGCCAGAAGCACCGAAACCTTTACTCCGGAAGTTTCGAGCATTACAACAATGACCACCACCCAAACCACATAGCGCAGAATCAGGTAAACCGACCAATAAGAGCGTCGTTCAGCTTCCTGTTTTTTAATGTATCGCGTGAAAAATCCCCTGATTATTTTTAAGCCGATTATGGTGACCAGAAAAACCAAAATAACAACAATTACACTTGAAACCGTAATTTCAATATTTTCAGTTTTCAGCAGTTCGAAATTAATAAGCTTTTCTAATTTCATATCTGGAAAATTTTATATTACGTGTGTTCCATTGTAATAATAGACCGGGTTCAAAATTCGATTT
>JAAYJR010000503.1 GCA_012522835.1 Bacteroidales bacterium | reverse complement strand
TTCATAATCTCTGGGAGAACCTTCAAAAAAGTAAGGCCCCGAAGTTCCTCCCCTGGCAGCATATTCCCATTCGGCTTCTGTAGGAAGCCTGTACTCTTTTCCGGTCACACTGCTCAGCCACCTGCAGTAGGTCTGTGCAGCATGGTGTGTCATTGTGATGGCAGGCCTTGTTCCCATGCCCCACCCCTGGTCAGGAGCGCCCCACGGCGGAGTAGCGCCTGTTATTCCATCTGTCTCTTCGTCGATGCTCCCCGAATCAGCCTCTTTCCTTCCCTGTGAACCGGTGGCATTAAAAAATGCAAAATATTCATTCCATGTTATCTCTACCTCCGACATCCAGAAATTTTTCACTTCAACCTCCCTTACCGGACCTTCATCCACTTTTCGGTAAGGTTCATCCACAGGACTTCCCATCTTAAAGGTTCCTCCTTCTACTGCAATCATCTTAAAGGAAACGGAGGTACCGGGTATCTGTTCATTAAAGTCCTTAAACTCATCAATATAAGCAGGTTCCATAAATAGCACGGAGGAATCCTCAACCGCCTCTTCCATTACAAGGACAGGTTCACCCCGATAGTGTCCTACATCAAGATGGCACTGCACACAGGAGGATTTACCCGGTTCATTTACGTATGTCAGATGTGACTCTGAACCTAAAGCATCAAGAGTTGAGGGAAAAAGATTTGTATGGCACTTTTTACATCCGTCTTCATAAACAAACCTTTTGGAAGCCTCAAAGTTCCGTTTTCCCTCCCAGTCAATTTCATCAGCATCTTTTGTCAGATAGAAATAAAAATCATGAAATCCGTGGTATGCTTTTCTTACAATAAAGTTTACCGGCTGGTCCTCAGGGGGCAGGTGACAGTCAACACAGTCAGTCGAAAAACCACTGGATGTATTATGGTGATTAGACAACATCCATGCAGATTCTGCATCAGGATGTACATGACAAGCCATACAAAAATTATTGGAAGATGTATATTTCATTGTCACATTAAATATCACCAGCAGAAATAGCATAATTAAACCTCCGCCGCCTAATAATAAATAATGCTTTCTTTTTAACTTTCTATCAGCCATCTTATCTGTAATTATAAACCATCATGATACTTCTTTAACACTATCTCTTAAAAAACCCCTGGAATAATACTCCTGATTTACAATCTGCCCGTTCCAGACAACAATATCCAGGTCAATGGTCCGGGGACCGTATTTCGGCGCTTTCCTGTCCCGTCCAAGCCTGTCCTCTATATTTTTCAACAACATCCTGAGTTCATCAAAACCCAAAACAGTTTTAATTTTTACTGCCCCATTTGTATAATCAGGCTGGTCTTTAATTCCAATTGGTTTGGTTTTTACCAGTTTTGAGACTTTTACAATATTCACTCCGGAACCCAAAATTTTCAGCATTCCGGAAATATTTTTCTCAGCATCGATATTAGAACCAATACCAATTATAGCAAAATTAACTTTTCTGTTTTCACCCTTAGTATAGTTTCCGGGTTCCGGGTTCATTTTTACATTTAATTATTATTCTCTCTTACCGGCTAAGTATAATATCAGGTACTCCTGGTTTTTTCCATAACCACTGATACTGATTTGGTAAAGCGCAATGCGTGGGGTTTATCCACCTCAACTTTTGCATACTTAATTCTGTTATCCTCCATCAGTAAATTCAGAATATTGTGGGTCAGCACCTCCAGCAATTTATGCCGTCCTTGCTGGACAAATGATATTACCTTTTTCGTTACTTCTTTATAATCCAGGATATTTTCCGAGTCATCACTCTCCAGGAATTCCTCAGATGTGTCGAAATCTATTTCAAAATTGATCAATACATCCTGCTGGTTGACCAGTTCCTCAGGATTAAATCCTATAAAGGTCCTCAGCAATAAATTTTTAACTTTTATCTTAGCCATTTTGTTAATTATCAGTATAACCTAAATTTTCACCCCCGTCAGCAAAAATAAGCTGGCCAGTCAGGTAATCATTTTCAAGTATAAAATCCAGGCTTTTCAGGACTATTTCAATGCTGCCCGGTCTCTTCATCGGATTTTTTTTTGCCAGGTCCCAAAGATAATCTGAATCTTTTCCCTCCGGTGGCAGTATCAGTCCGGGTGCTATAGCATTAACCCGTATTCCCGGAGAGAACTCCAAAGCTGCCATCCTGGTCAGATCCCACAATCCCTGCTTCGACAGTGAATATGCTGCATAACCGGAACTGTTTGAGGTAATGCGTGTGTCGACAATATTCACGATATTCCCTTTTTTAAACTGATCTCCAAAATCACGAATCAGTAAAAAAGGAGTCTTCATGTGGATGTTAAAATGCAGGTCAAACATCTCGGATGAAGTTTTGGCAATTGTTGCAGGTATGAAAACCGATGCATTATTTACCAGCAGTTCAATTTTACCATATTCAGAAACAACCTTCGGGATCAGGGTTTCTGCCTCAGCGGCAACAGACAAGTCTGCCTTTACATGAGAAAACCTTTGAAGGGGGTATCTCATACGAAGTTCCTCCACAAGTTCCACAGCTTCGTCCTGTGACGAATTAAAATGCACAATAATATCCCAACCCAATCCGGCCAGGTGCTCAGATATTGCTCTGCCCAGTCGTTTTGATGCGCCGGTTATTAATGCTGCATTTCCCATTATTCCGTAAAAGAAATAAGTTTACTCAGATATTTGCCAATAATATCAAACTCCAGGTTAACGACCGTTCCCGGTTTAAAAGTGTGAAAATTAGTGACTTCATAAGTGTATGGTATTATGGCAACCTGAAATGAGTTATCCTTCGAATTCACAACTGTCAGGCTCACTCCGTTAACAGTAACCGATCCTTTCTCCACAGTTATGTAGCCCTGCTTTGCCTTTTCAGGCTCAAAGCTGTACTCAAAGGTAAAATACCAGCTTCCGTTAGCTTCTTCCACCTTTGTACAGACAGCTGTCTGGTCGACATGCCCCTGCACAATATGTCCGTCAAGCCGCCCGTTCATAACCATACTTCTCTCAAGGTTTACTTTAGATCCTTTTTCAAGTAACCCAAGATTAGATTTTATCAGTGTCTCTTTAACTGCAGTGACCTTATATGTTTTTGCTTTCTTATCCACTTCTACAACAGTCAGACAAACTCCGTTATGGGAAAGGCTCTGGTCAATATCCAGCTCACCGGCAAATGAGCAGGTCAGGGTAAAATGTACATTATCCTTTTCCCTTTCAATTGCTGTTACTATCCCGTATTCTTCAATAATTCCGGAAAACATATTCTAATTATTATTTACAATCAAATTCAAATAATCCGTTCACTCAAGCGAACATTAATGGATAAGGCATTGAACAATCCGGCTACCAATATCAGGCCTTATCCTTTGCCATTCATGAATCTATCTTTTTAAATTTCCATTCAAAACCCTCTTTAGTATCTTTCACTTCAATTCCCAGAGAGTTGAGCCCGTCCCTGATGCTATCGGCTGTATGCCAGTCTTTCCTGGATTTAGCTTCAACTCTCAGGTTAAGTAACAATTCGACTACTTTATTTAAAACCTCATCTTTTGCTCCATCTTTATCTTTTTCGTCAACCAATCCCAGTATATCAAATATAACAGTATGGAAAAATAATTTCAGATCTTCAATGTCCTGTTTCGACAAATGATCTGTTCCGTTCTTTACTGAATTTATAATTTTCACTCCATCGAAAAGAGATGCAATGGCTACCGGACTGTTAAGGTCATCGCTCAGTGCTGCAAAGGTTTTCTCTTTTAATCCGGATACATCGACAGTTGAATTACCGGAATCCGGAAGATTGCTTAAATCCTCAACGGCATCCATTAGTCTTCCCAGTCCTTTTTCAGATGCTTTCAGCGCTTCATTGGAGAAATCCATAGTGCTTCTGTAATGAGCCTGCAAGAGGAAAAACCTTATTGTCATCGGCGAATAAGCTTTTTCGAGCACCTTATGATTTCCTGAGAAAATCTCATCTAGTGTAATAAAATTTCCCAATGACCTGGCCATTTTTTGGCCGTTAATTGTGATCATATTATTATGCATCCAGTATCTCACAGATTCTTTACCCAAGCTGGCGGTTGACTGTGCTATTTCACATTCATGATGAGGAAAGGCAAGATCCAGCCCTCCCCCGTGAATATCAAATATTTCCCCAAGATACTTTGTGCTCATCACAGAGCATTCAAGATGCCATCCCGGAAAACCGTTACTCCATTTCGAAGGCCACTGCATAATATGGCCGGGAGATGCTTTTTTCCATAAAGCAAAATCGAAAGGATTCTTCTTTTCATCCTGGCTATCCAGTTTTCTTGTATTAGTTCTTATATCGTCAAGATTACGCCCTGAAAGTTTTCCATACTGATATTTCTCATTATACTTTTCAACATCAAAATAGACAGAACCGTTTACCTCATATGCAAATCCATTCTCAAGTATCAGATCTATCATTTGCTGTTGCTCGATAATATGGCCTGAAGCACGGGGCTCAATATCCGGAGAAAGTGTATTCAGTTGCCTCATATTGTGATGGAAAGTATTCATGTACTTTTGAACAACTTCCATAGGCTCTAACTGCTCAATTCTTGCCCTTTTTGAGATTTTATCTTCACCTGTCTCTTCCTCTTCATTTTCGAGGTGGCCCACATCCGTAATATTTCTTACATATCTGACTTTATAGCCCAGATATTTTAAATACCGTACCAGGAGGTCAAATGTTATATTCGGCCTGGCATGTCCGAGATGTGAATCACTGTAAACTGTCGGCCCGCAGACATAGAGGCCGACCTTACCCTCAACCAAAGGTCTGAAAACCTCTTTTTTACGAGTTAATGTATTATAAATTACAAGTTCATTACCCATAACGGTTAATAATTTTACCGAAAAACACAAAGGTAAAATAAAAGAGCAAAAAAAGGATATGTTTTATTAAGGAAAGGTACCAGAAACAGGATCTGCAAACAAGGCCCAACGTATAAAATTTAAATTTCAGGCGTTTGTTGTTCAACCGGTTTTTTCGGGTTCTCGAGCTTGTCAAAAAACTTCCGGTAAAAAATTAATATTGAAAAGATACCGGTTGTTATACACGAGTCAGCTATATTAAAGACCGGACGAAAAAATATAAATTCATTTCCACTCCAGAAGGGCATCCAGTCAGGTATTTGTCCCTGAACAACAGGAAAATAGAACATATCGACAACTTTACCATGAAAAAACCCGGCATAACCTCCTCCTTCAGGCAGGAATTGGGCAACCTGTCCATAGCTGTGGTTAAAGATCAGGCCATAAAACAAACTGTCAATTATATTTCCAACAGCTCCTGCGAAGATAAGTGCAATGCTGACTAAAAATCCGAATGGTATCTCTTTGTCATGGCTCAGCCTTACCAGGTACCAGCCAATAGCTATTACGGCAAGGATCCGGAATATGCTGAGAAATAATTTTCCGTATTTCCCGGCAAATTCAAAGCCAAAAGCCATACCGTTATTCTCAACAAAATGTAATATAAACCAATTTTTAAAAACCACTATCTCTTCTCCAAGGGACATATTGGTTTTGATCCAGAATTTCAATATCTGATCTGCAATCAGAATGATTAGGATCAACATGCCCAGTTTCAGACTTCGATCTTTCATTTTTTAATTATAAAAAAACTCCCGGAATTTTTTTTCAACTTAAAAATCCGGGAAGAATTAAATATTATTACACCTGATTTAATTACCCCATTTTCTTCTTTGCATCTATACAAAGTGTTGCATGAGGCACGGCACGCAGTCGTTCTTTAGAGATAAGTTTACCTGTTTCGCGACAGATCCCGTAAGTTTTATTCTCTATTCTGACAATAGCAGCCTGTAAATGCTGAATAAATTTCAACTGTCTTTGGGCTAACTTGCCGGCCTCCTCTTTCGATAAGGTGGCAGCGCCCTCCTCAAGCACTTTAAATGTGGGCGAAGTATCCTGGGTATCATTTTCATCGCCATGAGTAATGGAACTCCTGTACATCTCATAATCTTCCTGAGCCTTCTTAAGCTTTTGAAGTATGAGCTGTTTAAATTCCATCAACTCTTCATCCGAATATCTGTTTTTTTCTCCCATTATAAAAAACTTTAAGTAATTTTCATACTCCCAAAAAGCCGCCCTAAATTAATAATTTTTTGTTACACAAATCACCGGTGATAAAATTCCGTTAAATTTGTTTTTTTACCTCTATCCGGATTATAACATCCTTATCTATTTCAACATCTTTTGCGGGGGGCGAAGAAAGTTCATTAACCAACTGAAGATCAAGTGCCAGGGTCTGGTCACAAATATATTTTCCAAAATTAAGGACTGCATCATTTATTGCATGGTGCTTTAATATTTTTAATTGTATCCTGTCGGTAACTTCAAAATTACTCTCTTTTCTCAGGTTCTGTATTTTATTAATAAATTCACGGGCAATTCCCTCTTGTTTTAATTCTTCTGTAACATCAATATCAAGTGCAATAGTCAATGGCCCTTCAGCAGCCACTGTCCATCCCGGAATATCCTCTGTGCGGATTTCAACATCCTCTTTTGTAATAGTGATCTTGCTGTCACCTGCATCTATAATTATTTCACCCTGCTCCTCAAATTTTACAATATCAGCCTGGTTAAACCGTGCAAGGGCTCCGGCTATCTCTTTCATTCGTTTTCCGTACTTAGGGCCAAGGACTTTAAAGTCAGGTACCAGTTTCTTATTTATAATGCCTGAGGTATCATTAAGATATTCAACTGATTTGACATTTACCTCTGCCAAAATAATATCTTTAACTGCATCGAACTGTCTGATGAAATCTTCCGATATTACAGGCACCATTATTTTTGCCAAAGGCTGTCTGACTTTAATCTTTTCCTTCCTTCTGAGCGCCAATATCATAGAAGAAGCTTTCTGGGCAATTCCCATTTTTTCTTCCAGTTCAGTATTAATAAGTGATTCATTGCAAACAGGAAAATCTGATAAATGTACACTCTCTGATTTATCACGTCCTGTAACACTGTTAAGGTCAATGAACAGCAAATCTGCATAGAACGGTGAGACAGGGGCCATAAGCCTGGCAACTGTTTCAAGGCACATATAAAGCGTCTGATAGGCTGATATCTTATCTGCAGAATATTCTCCGCCCCAATATCTTTTCCTGCTTAACCTGACAAACCAGTTACTGAGATTCTCTGTTACAAACTCGGAAATTGCCCGGCCTGCACGGGTAGGTTCATAATTTTCATAGCTCTCATTAACCTCCCTGACAAGTGAGTTCAGCAGGGAAATAATCCATCTGTCCAGTTCAGGCCTTTCAGCAACAGGGATTTCCGGCTCTTTCCAGGTGAAATTATCTACATTGGCATAGAGAGCGAAAAAGTTATATGTATTATACAGAGTTCCAAAAAATTTTCTTTTTACCTCATCCACGCCGTCAATGTCAAACTTCAGGTTATCCCATGGCTGAGCATTAGTGATCATATACCAGCGCAAAGGATCCGAGCCATAATTGCCGATAGTTTCAAACGGGTCAACTGCATTTCCCAACCGCTTCGACATCTTATTCCCCTTCTTGTCAAGCACAAGTCCCGTCGATATAATATTTTTGAATGCCACCGAATCACTGACCATACCGGCAATAGCATGCAGGGTAAAAAACCATCCTCTGGTCTGGTCTACCCCCTCAGCAATAAAATCGGAGGGGAAAAGCGCATGCCATCTGCTACTCTCTTCATCGCCATTAAACATACTGTTAAAAGGATAATGGTGCTGGGCATAAGGCATGGCCCCTGAGTCAAACCAGACATCTATCAGGTCTGGTTCACGAAACATCTTCCTGCCGGTCGGAGAAACCAGAACTATTTTGTCAATATGAGGTTTATGCAGGTCAATCTTTTCATAATTCTCTTTAGACAGGTCATCAGTATCAAATGCCGAATATGGATTTTCTGTCATGAATCCTGCGGCGACTGATTTATTTATCTCATCGATCAATTCTGAAACAGAGCCTGTACAAATCTCTTCAGAGCCATCTTCAGTCCGCCATACTGGCAATGGAGTGCCCCAGAACCTCGAACGGCTCAGGTTCCAGTCAACCAGATTTTCAAGCCAGTTGCCAAACCTGCCTGTTCCGGTTGACTGTGGTTTCCAGTTAATGGCATTGTTCAGTTCAACCAGTCTCTCTTTTACGGCTGTTGTCCTGATAAACCATGAGTCAAGCGGATAATAGAGAACAGGCTTATCTGTCCGCCAGCAGTGAGGATAATTATGGACATGCTTCTCAATCTTAAAAGCTTTGTTATCAAACTTTAACATTACTGCGATGTCAACATCCACAGTTGTATCATCCTCACCCAGCTTATCATCATATTCATTCTTAACTGACCTTCCGGCGAATTCACGATATTTTTCCACATTAACAAATTCCTCTACAAACTTGTCCGACATCTCACGGATAGGGAAAAACCGGCCTTTCCTGTCCACCAGTGCCTGAGTTTTCCCGTCAATATCGTCTATTACAAGAGGAGCAATGCCTTTTTGTTTGGCAACCCTGTCATCATCAGCCCCGAAAGTGGGTGCTATATGGACAATACCTGTACCGTCTTCAATTGTTACAAAATCGCCGGTAATAACTTCAAATGCCCTGCCTCTTGGTTTAACCCAGTCAATTAGCTGTTCATACTCTACTCCTTCTAAATCTTTCCCCGAATATTCACCTGTAATTTTAAACGGAATTTGTTTATCACCCTGCCTGTATTCATCAAAAGGTATCTCTTCGTTTTTTTGATCAAAATATACAGAAAAGAGCTCCTTTGCCAGTATGAAACTACAGGGCAATCCTGTATATGGATTAAATGACTTTACCTTCACATATCTGATCCCCGGCCCCACACACAATGCAGTATTGGAAGGAAGCGTCCAGGGAGTGGTAGTCCATGCCAGAAAGAAAAGATCGCTGTCTGACTGATCAAAAAAAGATTCTGATCTTTCATTCCGTATCACTTTAAACTGTGCAACAACTGTGGTGTCAGTAACATCACGGTAACAACCCGGCTGATTTAGCTCGTGAGAGCTTAGTCCTGTTCCTGCAGCAGGGGAGTATGGCTGGATAGTATATCCTTTATAGAGTAATCCTTTTTGATATATTCTCTTCAGAAGCCACCAAACCGATTCAATATAACGGTTGTCGTATGTAATATAGGGATCATCCATATTTACCCAGTAACCCATCTGACGGGTAAGTTCTTCCCATTCCCTTGTATATTTCATGACCTCCTTACGGCAGGCGGCATTATACTCCTCAACAGATATTTTTACACCAATATCTTCCTTCGTAATGTTCAGTGATTTCTCTACACTCAGTTCAACAGGAAGTCCGTGCGTGTCCCAACCGGCCTTTCGATGGACCCTGAAACCTTTCATTGTTTTATAACGGCAAAAAATATCTTTAATAGTGCGAGCCATTACATGATGTATCCCCGGCATTCCGTTAGCAGACGGTGGACCTTCATAAAACACAAATGCGGGTGATCCTTCACGGATCGAAATACTTTTGTGAAATGTATCTTCTTCTAACCAGCGCTTCAATATATCCTTATTGATTTGCGAAAGATCCAGCTGTTTGTATTCCTGAAATTTTCTTGTCATATATTCTCTGATTCTGCTACGTATCTAAAAAATATGCAAATATAGAAAATTTTAATGCCTGCCGGAGTTTAATATCCTATCAAAATATGAATCCCCATGCTAAAACAATCTCTGATTAAACTTAAAATAG
>JAAYJR010000116.1 GCA_012522835.1 Bacteroidales bacterium | reverse complement strand
GGCCTTCCTGCCATCACGATGAGCGGTTTGGAGATATGTTGTGGCCGGAGGGATCAGGCGAATGGGAAATTATAAAAAAAGGCACTCCCCGGTTCGAAGGTCATTACCAGCCTAAGGAGCCACTTTGAGGTTATGAACATGATGACGATCCGGAAGTTATGGAAAAGGTTTTCTTTAGTATATTGCAAACATGTAAATATCAACCATGATTTATAGGAAAATATTAGTCTTTTTTATTGTATTCCTTGCTGTAACATGGCCTGATTCATTATTCTCAAAAGCCGGGAATAATTTTTCTGAATTTTCCTTAATAAATCAGGAACAGGATACGGATGTTGTGACCATTGTGGCATTCGGAAATTCAATAACTGCCACAAGAAAGACTGTAAACAAAGTTTTTGCACAAAGGTTACCTGTGCTACTGAAGGAAAGAGGAATTAAGGCAAATGTAATTAATTCGGGGATCGGGGGAAGCCATACCGGGAGACGCACAGATCATGATCTGTTTAAGATCAGGCATGCCCTGGATCGTTTTGAGCCGGATGTGCTTGCACATAACCCGGATATAGTTATTATTGGATTTGGTACAAATGATGCTCATATCGACAGCAAAGAAAGGAATGGAAAGTCAAGGATACCACTGGATAAATACAAAGCGAATTTGGAGTATATGATAAATCGGTTATTAAAGCAAAACTCGAAAGTTATCTTGATGGCTCCCAATATTCTGGGGGCAAATTACGGAGAGATTCAGAATGACCGGTTAATAAAATACGTGAAAGTGGTGAGACGACTGGCAAGAAAATATAACCTGGGACTGGCAGATAACTACAGGCTGTTTGTTAATTTTGAGAAAAGTACAGGTGAAAGTTTTGATACACTGATGCTTGATGGGGTTCATCCCAATGATCGCGCACATG
Organism: Bacteroidales bacterium; assembly: GCA_012522835.1. Taxonomy (GTDB): domain Bacteria; phylum Bacteroidota; class Bacteroidia; order Bacteroidales; family Prolixibacteraceae; genus JAAYJR01. The sequence continues at coordinate 4,709 of JAAYJR010000116.1, read as the reverse complement.
AATTAATTGCAGATCAGTTAGTGAATGAAATTATTTTAACTAAAAAAAATGAATATGTCAGTAAAAAAAATTGAGGATGGCTTTTATCCTGCACTGGGGACTCCGCTGGACAGCAATGGATTCTTATGTAAAGAGAGTTTCAGCAAAGGGATAGAACTTATGACCGGAGCAGGTGCTTCCGGCGTCCTCTGCATGGGATCTATGGGCAATATGGTAAGTATAAGGAATGAAGAGTATGCAATGGTTGCCAGGCATTGTGCCGGGGTAGTCGCAGGAAGGGTTCCTGTGATGACAGGTGTAATGGACTGCTCGGTAGCGCGTGTACTGGACAGGATAGATGCTCTGAAAGGTATTCCTGTAGATGGGGTTGTGGCCACAGTGCCGTTTTATTATAAATTGAAAGCCGGTGATATCACCAATTTTTACAAAATGCTGGCAGCTTCGTCAAAATACCCGGTGTATATATATGACCTGCCTTCTGTAACACAGTCTGCCGTTACAATCGGTATTGTCGAAAGCCTTATGGGAGAAAGCAATATTAAAGGTATAAAGACAGCTAATCTGGCTATGATTCTGGATATGCAACGAAATCATTGCCTCAGAGATGATTTCTCTGTTTTATACAGCGGACTTGACCTGTTCGATATTGCCATGGATTTTGGTATTAAAAAGAATCTTGACGGAATGTTTACCTGTACTCCTGCAAATACAAAAAAAATGTATGAAAATATTGAAGATCCTGATAAAGATATTGTTAGTGAGAGTCTCAACAATATCCTGAGTCTGAGAAATATTTTTGTAAAGGAGAATGTTTTTTCTGCATATTCATATGCTATGGAGTTATTAGACTGTCCGGGAAATTATCATCCTGATTATGAGGAGAGTATATCTGGCACTTTAAAGGAAGAGATTTATAAATGTATGAAAGAAATCAGGGAAATATGATTAAGACAATGGACAAATTAAGACTATCAGGGACAGCCCTGATTATTTTTAGTTTTTCTTTAATAGGTTGTTCACCTGCTGCCCAGGATGGCCCGGTAATAAGTGGCAGCAAAATATGCTGGATCGACTGGTTGATATTGGGACTTTATGGAATATTACTTGTAGGAATAGGATGGTATTATTCATCGCGGCAGAAAAATAAAGAAGATTATTATCTTGGGGGCAGGTCGGTAAGCCCTTTCTTTACCGGAATCTCTTTGTATGTCTCATTTTTTAGTGCAATTACCTATCTTGCTATTCCGGGTGAGGTAGTTAAATACGGGCCTTTATATGCTTTGGCTGCAATAGTTGGCGCTCCGATAATTTATTTAATTGCCAGTTACTTTCTGATTCCATTTTTTATGAACCTTCCAATTATAAGTGCTTATGAAATACTGAAAAAACCTTTGGGGGAAGGGATACGGAAAACAGGATCTTTTATTTTTATAGTCACACGGTTTCTCTGGATGGCCCTGCTGATCTTTTTAGCGTCCAAAGCTATGGTTGTTATGATGGGATGGGATGAGAGCGCTACCCTGATAGTAATATTAATATTAGGTATTATTACTATTTTTTATACCTCGATGGGAGGTTTGAAAGCTGTATTGCTGACTGATGTCATTCAGTTTTTTATTTTGCTTCTGGGAGCTCTTCTGACAATTACTATAGTTGCTATGGAATTTGGAGGAGTGTTTGCTCTTATTCCCTCTTCGGAGACAACACATTGGGAAAGTATTGATTTTATCAGTTTTGATCCATATGTCAGGCTGACTATATTTTTTGCTTTTATTAATAACCTTTCGTGGTGGTTATGTACTACCGGTTCTGATCAGATGGCTATCCAGAGGTTTATTTCAACTAAAGACCTGAAGTCTGCCCGCCGTACATTTGCTTACACTCAGTCGGGCTTGGTGATTATAACGGTTTTATTGATGTTTGTAGGATTTTCAGTTATGCGTTTTTACAATGCCTATCCTGATCTTCTGCCAACAAGTAACGGGGTGTCTGTTGAGGCAGACTTTTTATTTCCGCATTTTATAGCTAACCAGTTTCCAAAGGGTATGTCAGGATTGGTTATTGCAGCGCTTTTCTCAGCATCTATGTCCAGTCTCTCGTCAGGTGTTAATTCTGTAAGTTCAATCATAATTGCTGATATATTACCCGGAGCGATAAAAAGGCATAAAAATCTTGACAGTATCAGAAATATAAGGATCATAAGTGGGTTTATCGGAGTGGTAGTTATATTGCTTAGCCTGATTATCAAGTTGGTTCCTGGCAATATAATAGAGGTTACGACAAAGACTAACGGACTATTTGTTGCTCCACTTTTCAGTCTCTTTTTCAGTGCGCTGTTTATTAAAAATGCAAAACCTTTTGGCGTTCTCATGGGGGCTGTTTATGGGTTCATGACCGCTTTTTTGATTGGTTTCTGGGATGTAATGACAGGGAATCCTCCTCTTTCATTTTTGTGGATAACAATTATGTCTTTTATTGTGGCTGTGGCGGGCAGTTTGTTGTTTAATTTTATATTTCCGTCAATAAAGGGAAGAAAAGCAGTTTTTTGGGGTATAATTTTGACGATTCCGTGGATTCTTTTATTTGTAATTATATAGTTTGATTATGTGCTGTTTAATTATTTTTTCTGATGATGAAGGAAAGAGTTGGACATCTCCAAGGCCGCTTCCAAATGAATTGACGGGCGACCGTCATGTGTTGAAGTATGCGCCCGACGGAAGATTGTTTGTCTCCTTCCGCGACCTGAGTGCAGTGGAATATCATCAAAAGCTGGTTGAAATTGCCAAATCAAGGGGAGAGTCCAATTATAGTGTTGTGGCCCGGGAAACAGGTTTGGGGAGCCCTACAGAAGGTGACTGGGTTGGGTGGGTTGGCACTTATGATGACCTGGTCCATGGCGGTAAGGGCCAATACCGGATCCGGCTGAAGGATAATACCAATGGATGGGATACAACTTACCCGGGTATTGAGCTGCTCCCTGACGGAACATTTGTGGTAACTAATTATGGCTTTTGGGAGAAGGGTGAAGAACCTTATATTTTATGTGCCAGGTTCAGGATGGAAGAGCTGGATGCCATGGTAAAGTGATGGTTTTAAGTGCCTGAAGCATGTCAGGATTTATATATTTAACAATTGAATTATAAAGTCCTCCTCAAAAAAGGAAATTATATAAAACCACTATGAAAAAACTTCTGACTTTCGTCGTTTCACTGCTGTTATTGCTGCTGATAGCATTTTTGATCATATCACAGATAAATAACAGTAAACCATTTTTTTTCATCCAGATGTCTGATCCTCAGTTTGGGTTTTTAGATGCTAATGAAAGTATTGACAAAGAAACTATTCTTTATGAAAGGGCAGTAGCTGATATTAACCGGTTAAATCCTGATTTTGTTGTAATAACAGGAGACTTTGTGCATGACCATACTGACTCAACCCAATGGGCCGGATTTGACCGTATCACGGGAATGATAAAAAGATCAATTCCGGTATATATGGTTCCCGGGAACCATGAATACCCCTCAAATCCGGCAGAAGAGGATTTTGTAAATTATAAAAGTATTTACGGAGATGATAAATTTTCCGTTAAGCATAAGAAAAATCTGTTTATCGGAATAAACTCCTATATTCTTAAAACTGATTCACCCGGATTGGAAAAGGAACAATTGGAATGGCTGAAGAGTGAATTGGAAAGTGCAGGAGACATGAGAAATATTGTTGTTTTTACACATTATCCCTTTTTTGTAAAAGACCCGGATGAACCGGAAACATATTCCAATATTGGCCTTGAAAAGCGTAAAAAGTATCTCGACCTGTTAAAGAAATATGATGTTAAGGCTGTTTTTGCAGGACATTTTCATAAAAATTCCTATGGAAATTATAAAGGAATGGATATGATAACAACAAGTGCAGTGGGGAAACAGCTGGGTAATGATCTTTCGGGACTGAGGATTGTAAGGGTTACTAAGGATAGTGTTATCAGTAACTATTACAGCCTGGATGACCTCGAAAGTATTAAGGATTTTTCTGAGATTGAAAGCAATTAATAATTTATTCTTATGCCATATGAAACTATACCCAAAAGCTGAAAAATTACCGGCGAATTCTGACAGACCATTCGATTCTTCAGCATCATCGGGCGCATCAAGGCGCAAATTTATTAAATCCGGTGCAGTTACTGCCTCCGGCCTGTTTTTGTCAGGACTTTCTTCAGGGTGTGGTCAGGGTAGCATTGGTGATCCATCCGGCACCGGCCTGAATTCATTGATCGATTACGGAAGATCCTTCTATTGCAATACAGCAGAATTTAATTCTGTGAGGATGTGGATAGAGAGCCGTACCATGATAATTAATGAAAAATCGGGAGCGGAACATGTCTATTACCAGGGTGCGTCATGTAAAAGTGAGAATACCTTTGGTGAGAAAGATCTCTTCTATAAAGATAATTATGATTTTCTCCCGGTCTTTGGGGACGGACAAGTACTGGTATTCAGACGCCATGTTAATAAGCGCGGTGACCGATACCGCACAATTGCAGGGATGGAAGATATGTGGGGTGCAGATCCGGTTATCTATACACCAACGCCTGAGTATGCAGAGGAGTTGGATTCGTTTGAGAAGATCAGGGATGCAACAGCAGCGGGTTTACCTATTGTGTCAAGGACAGAATTTTCAAACCCGGACACCGGATTAAGGGCTATTATTGAGTG
>JAAYJR010000478.1 GCA_012522835.1 Bacteroidales bacterium | reverse complement strand
GGAGCCATACCCCCTAAAGATGCATTTGGATATGCTTTTGAAAACGGAGCAGATTTTATTTGTGTAGGTATGTATGATTTCCAGATAGTGGAGGATTCAAATCTGGTTACAGATGTATTAAACTCCAACTTCCTGGCGCAACGAGAAAGACGGTGGCTTGCCTGACTTATCATAATGCTTTTGAAAACATATTACCCTAACACCCTTGGACTGTTGTCTGTAAAATATATTATTATAGAATATGAAAGTGGTTCTCAATTAACAAAGAGGATCAAAGCCAGGTATGATTAACCCGGCAACGATCAATTAAAATAAAAAATATGCAACTAAATTTCCGTGAATTGAAAAACCGGCTTGAAGGAGACCTGTTTACCGATAATGTGCAACGTGTACTCTACTCCACTGATGCATCCCAATATAAAGAATTACCTCTTGCTGTGACCAGGCCTAAGAACAAGGAGGATATTAAGCAGATAATTGCTTTTGCCCGTAAAAACGGGACATCTGTTATTCCCCGGGGAGGGGGAACATCGCTGGCAGGACAGGTGGTAGGTAACGGGATAGTAGCGCATATTTCAAAATATATGAATAAAATAGTTGAGTTCAATAAAGATGAAAAATATGTCATTGTTGAACCGGGTGTTGTGTTAGCTGAGTTAAATCAGTACCTGGCAAAATACGGACTGCAGTTCGGGCCTGAAACCTCAACTGCTAACCGTTGTGTAATAGGAGGAATGCTTGGCAATAATTCATGTGGATTGCACTCTCTTATATATGGAAGTGTAAGAGAACACATTCTGGAGGTCGATGCCATCCTTACTGATGGCTCAGAGGTTACTTTTAAGCCCCTGACAAAAGAAGAATTCAAAAAGAAGACCGGGGACCCAAATTCCCTGGAGAAAGCTATTTACCAAAATATTTTTGACCTTCTTTCAGATCCTGTTAATCAAAAAGAGATAAGGGAAAAATTTCCTGACCCCAAGCTGACACGCCGCAATATGGGTTATGCTGTCGATGAATTGTTAAATTCAGAGATCTTCACCGATGGAGGGGGAGTTTTTAATTTTTGCAAGCTACTGGCAGGATCAGAGGGTACTCTTGCATTTTCATACCGGATAAAACTGAATCTCATTCCTCTCCCACCCCCGCATAAAGGATTGGTATGTGCCCACTTCAACACTCTGGAAGAGTCTCTGGAAGGAAACCTCGTTGCCTTAAAGCATAACCCGGGAGCTGTTGAATTGATGGATGATACAATCCTCAACTGTACCAAAGAGAATATTGAACAGCGGAAAAACCGGTTTTTCCTGAAAGGTGATCCGGGAGCAATACTGATGATCGAATTTGCATGTGAAACCCTGGAAGAGCTAAAGACAAAAGCTGAAGCATTAGAAAGGGATTTACGGGCTGCCGGACTTGGTTACCACTTTCCCCTGGTTACAGGAGAGGCAAATATCAAAAAAGTGTGGGCACTGAGAACTTCAGGACTGGGTTTACTGGCAAATATTCCAGGTGACAGAAAAGGGGTACCCGGCATTGAAGATACTGCTGTTGCTCCTGAATACCTGCCTGATTATATTGCTGACCTTAAAAAAGTTTTGAAAAAATTGGGATTATCAAGTGTTTATTATGCTCATATAGCAACCGGAGAAATCCATTTCCGGGCACTCATTAACTTTAAAGATCCTGCTGATGTCGAACTATTTGACCAGCTAATGAATGAGGTTGCTATTCTTGTCAGGAAGTACAAGGGTTCAATGAGCGGAGAACATGGAGACGGGCGTGTCAGAGGCAAATTCATTCCCTTTATGCTTGGGGAGCACAACTATAACTTACTGAAAACCATTAAAAAAACTTGGGATCCGGATAATATACTTAATCCCGGAAAAATTACTGATACCCCTCCAATTACTGAAAACCTGCGGGTTATTCCGGGTATTTCAATTCCGGAACCGGAAACACTTTTCGATTTTTCTAATAATAAAGGTTACATTAGAACCATTGAAAAATGTAATGGAACGGCTGATTGCAGAAAAAGTGAAATTATTGGAGGAACTATGTGTCCTACCTTTATGGCCACCAGAGATGAAGATAAATCAACCCGGGGAAGGGCAAATATACTCCGCGAATTTTTTTATTCCAGCAAAAAAAAGAATCTGTTTGACCAGCAGGAAATATATGACATACTTGATCTCTGCATCTCCTGTAAAGCCTGCAAAAGCGAATGCCCTTCAAATGTAGATATGGCCAAACTGAAGGCTGAATTTTTGCAACATTACTATGATATTCACGGAATACCTTTGCGGTCAAGACTCGTGGCTTACCTACCTGTACTATATCGGTTAGCTGTCCTTTTCAGGCCTGTTTCCAATTTTATAATGAATACTGCCCTTTTGAAATACCTTATAGGTTTTTCTACCAGCAGAGAAGTCCCCGGGCTGTCAAAAATAACTCTGAACAGATGGACACGAAGGGGGATTCCAATGCCAACAGAAAACAGGAAAGGAAAGGTTTTTCTTTTTAATGATGAATTTACAAATTACAATGAGAGTGACATAGGTATTAAAGCTGTCCTGCTTCTGACCCGACTGGGATATGAAGTTAAAATTCCGGTTCATGAAATGAGTGGCCGTACTTTTCTTTCAAAAGGTCTCGTACGGACTTCTAAAAAGATAGCCAATAAAAATGTAAGAAATCTGAAGGACCTTATTTCAAACGAAACTCCATTAATTGGAATTGAACCTTCTGCTATTCTGGCATTCAGAGATGAATATCCAGATCTGGTGGACAGGGAAATTCAGGAGGACGCAACACAATTAGGAAAAAATGCACTACTTTTCGAAGAATTTATATCTGCGGAGATCGAAAATGGAAACATCAGTGCAGAACAGTTCACAACACAAAAGAAGCAGATCCTGCTTCACGGGCATTGTCAGCAAAAATCAGTCGCAAGCACCGGGCCGACAATAAAGATGCTTTCCCTGCCTGTTAATTATTCAGTAACTGAAATACCCTCCGGGTGTTGTGGAATGGCAGGCTCCTTTGGATATGAAAAGGAGCATCATGATCTCTCCATGAAGATCGGTGAGATGGTACTTTTCCCTGCAGTCAGGGAAGCCTCAGAAAAGACAATTATATCTGCTCCCGGCACCTCCTGCAGGCACCAGATTAAAGACGGGACAGGAAGAAGAGCCCTGCACCCGGTCGAAGTACTCTATGATGCATTAATATAAAATCAATAACCTGATAACAAAAAGAAAAATTATGAAAATTCTCGGAAACATTATCTGGCTTGTTTTTGGCGGACTGGCAATATGTGTTGAGTATGTCCTGGCAGGACTGGCTTTATGTGCTACTATAGTTGGTATTCCCTTTGGTATACAGGCAATAAAAATTGGCATACTTGCACTGTGGCCATTCGGTCAAAAAATAGAATATATGAACTATGCCCCAGGATGCCTCTCCACCATCATGAATTTTCTGTGGCTTATCATTGGCGGAGTATGGATAGCACTTACCCATCTTTTGTTCGGACTATTACTGGGAATAACTATTATAGGTATACCATGGGCTAAACAACATTTTAAAATGATGTCACTCGCAATTACCCCGTTTGGCCGAAAGCTTGTATAATTTTTAATCGATTTGTAGTTCGCCTTGTTCTGCAGCCTCCTTAAGTTCATCGCTGGCAATAATTCCAATTTCCACTCTTCGGTTAAGCTGCCTTCCGTCATCCGTACTGTTATCGGCAACCGGGGCATTTTCTCCATGGCCTGTTTCCGTAATACGGTCAGCGCCCACTCCAAGTGACCGAAGATAATCTCCTACAGATTTAGCGCGCTTCTCAGATAACCTTTGGTTGTAATTATCAGATCCGGTACTGTCTGTGTGGCCGTCAACCTGAAGTTTGGTCTCCGGATAATTGTTCAGTACCTGAGCCATTGACTCGATCTCTTCCCTCGCTGATGGCTTAAGGTCAAATGAATCAAATTCAAACAGGATACCGGAATTCATAGTTACCTGTATTCCTTCCCCCACTCTCTCAACAGTTGCATTTTCCATCTCCTGTTCAAGCTCTTCAGCCTGTTTGTCCATATACTTTCCAATGAGTGCTCCGGCAGTTCCGCCAACAGCAGCTCCTATAATTGCACCTTTAGCCGTATTATCAGAACGACTTCCGATAACACCTCCTATAACTGCACCGGCACCGGAGCCAATAGCTCCGCCCTTTAATGTTTTGGATGCTTTACATCCCGAAAAAACCAATGCAATACAAATTGCAAACGAAATAAAGCTCAAATGTGGTTTCATCTAATTATAATTTTAAGTTTTTTAATTCCAATGAAATTAACAAATCCCATTCCAAAATTGTTCCATCCCCTTGAATATCATTTTTTTGTTGAGGCTATAACACCCCTGAAATAACCTATGGATTCAGCAATCCCCATAAACGGATCATTCATATTCTTTTCGTGTTCCAGGCTGCAAACTCCTTTATAATCAACTTTTCTAAGCATTTTAACAAAAGCAGGGATATCAATAATACCTCGTCCAATCTCAACAGAATATCCTAATTTTGTATTACCTGTAACATCTTTAATATGTACGTCAAATACTCGTGAGCGGTATTTTTTGAGATCTTTTACCGGATCTTTTCCATTCCTTGTATCATGGCCTATATCAAGGCACATACCAATTCGCGGATCAAGATCTTTTACATTATTCCACACGTCAGCTGCATCCGGGAAGAGTTCAATATCAGGACCGTGCAAATGGATTGCATAATTAAAACCATACTCCTTAACCTTTTTATCCACATAAGGAAGGAGTTCGTATGTCGGAACACCTACTATAAGCTTCACTCCTACACGCTTTGCATACTCAAAAGCTTTATCAATTTCTGCTTCAGTTTTCATATAGAGAGGGCCTACTCCATAACCGGTTACACCTTTTGCGGCAAGCTTTGCATGAAAATCGGCAATCTCTTCTTCAGTACTGTTAAGGGGCAGATGGAAATCTTTGATACAGAGATAATGCACATCTGCTTTCTGCATGGTTTCAAGAGTTTTGTCAAGATCAAACTTAACAAAAGTATATCCGGCCATACCTAATTTAAAAGATTCTCCCGTTTCGGGAGGAGGTTGCTCTCCGGGACGATTTTGATTTTGGGCATTAATGACAAAAGGCATTAACACAATTGATAAAATTAAAAAAGTTAAATGCTTCATTAGTTATAAATTTTATAAATGTTTAAATATTAATTCAATATAAATTTCTTTGCACAATTATGTAACCGTGTATATC
>JAAYJR010000411.1 GCA_012522835.1 Bacteroidales bacterium | reverse complement strand
CTATTTCAAAGGGCCACTATATAATTTTTCTGTTAAGCATTACCATTTTTAGATAAATGTCCCAATTTGAAAAAATCCCAGCGATAATTTAAACACTACATGATACTGATTATCTGCATTTTACAATAAACGGCACGAGGCTTGTTTGCCATAAAACCTTTAACTCAAAACGAAACATAAAAAGTATAATGTACTGCAGGCCGCTAAATAATTGATTTTTTAATTCTGTATCTATTTAGAAAATAAACTAAATTTTAGATATAGAAAAATATTGTTGAGTCACCTAGAATGATAAAAAAATGAAAAAAATATTATTAAGAAAAAAATTGGATTTTAATTGTAGTTATACATATTGTTTTTAACTGTTTTAAAAAAGAAGAATATGAAAGATTCTACTCACTTTCAAAACAAAACAAGTTTTGTTAAACTCAAAACATTGTTTTGGATTACAACCTTGATTTGCAGCACATTAATGCTGTTCCCAAACCAAGCGAAAACGCAAAAAATTACTCATGACAGAGGAACAGAATTCGAAGATCCTGATCATCTGGGAAGGCCTGTATATATAGGGAAAGTTGCCCCGTTAACAGTTCCTCCCTACACGCCTTATTCCCTGCAAAGATCCGGCTATATAGGTCTTAAATCTGCCACATCTGAGTTGGACCCCGGAGAGGTGGCAATAGAAAAAACTGCCGAACCAACAGGAACAAATGGAAGATGGAAAATTAATTTACAGGTTGAAGGAAAGAGCATTAGCCAGACAACAGATATTGTCCTGGTTATTGATGATTCAGGTAGTATGAGCGGTAGTAAAATTGCAGATGTAAAAGATGCGGCTAACGATTTTGTCGATTCGATATTGATAGGCTCAACAGGCATACAAATAGCTGTTGTAACCATAAACGGCGGAGGAGGCACCGGCCAGCCAGAAACAGACCAAAATTTCACCAGCAACAGAACTCTGTTGCATAACGCTATTAATGACATAAGTGCCTCCGGTGGCACTAACCTGCATGGAGGTTTCTATTTGGCACAGACATTATTACTAAGCAGTACAGCTGAAAACAAAGCGGTAGTATTAATGTCAGATGGTGAACCTACTTACAGTTATGATTGTGATGTAACATCATCGGTTACTCCTTATGTAGTAAGTTGCCGTCCTTTCTGGCCATACACGGCTACATGGTCTCATACCCGAGAGGAAATAGAAGATAACTATTTATCGGTAACTCCAAGCTCAGTCGATTATACAGATGTTAACGGGTCAGGAAGTAATTTTAGTTATACTTTGTATTCGGTTGAAGATAATTGTGGCGGTCGTACCTATACATTCGATGGCGGGCACCATGGTATACCCACGATATATGAAGCTGGGCTGTTGATTGATATGGGGGTAATGGTATACACCATCGGATTTGATATAGATGCCGGAGGTGATGCAGAAAAGGTATTGTTAGAATCTCAGAATAAAGGATATTACCCTGCAAACAGCTCCAATCTTAATGATATTTACCAGGAGATCGGGGCTAACATACTTTTTGCAGCTACTAATGCGGTTTTAACCGACCCGATGAGCACCTATGTTGTCCTTGAAACTGCCAACCCGACACCTTCCTACTCTGTCCTGCCTGATGTAAGCGGTGATGTTGTTATTTCACAGGGAAGCGTAAGCTTCATTAACAATGGTTGTGTCTTAAATGACCCTGATGATTCGGGAAGCGGGTGTAGTTCCATCATAAAATGGCTAATAGAATGGGACTTCGGAACAGTTTCCGAACTTGACCCGGCAATCATGTATTATTATGTGAACATGGCACCGAACGTAACTCCTGCAACCGATTATCCGGCAAATGAACAGACTTATTTGGATTATACCGATGCATGGGATAATCCTGCCTATCAGCAAACCAATGATGATTTTACAGTTCCTGTTGTTAACTTGGGGTGTGCGCTTATTATCTCATGTCCCTCAACGTTCGAAACAACTGCACAATGCGTTGCACCCGCTGCAGCTGCCGATTCAGCAGCACTTACAGATTTAGGAGTGGTTTTTACAGATCAGTGCGGAACAATTGTTATTTCATATGATGATTCATCAAACGGACAGTCCTGCCCCGAAACAATAACGAGGACATATACAATTTACGACTATGTAGCAGGAGTCCCGACTGATAGTGCAACCTGCATTCAGACCATAACTATCGACGATACTACCGACCCGGTAGTGGTGGCACCGGATGACTTTACCCTTGAAGGGTGCGGCACAGATGCCATTACTGGCTGGGCTTACTCCGAAACAAAAACGATCATAACTGTTTCCTATGCTGACTCGCTCAGTGTAACGGAAGCATGCGGAGTTGACTCGGTCTATTACGTCGATTCTCAATCTGGTACATGCCCGGTTGTCATTACCCGTACTTTCACTGTGGTGGACAACTGCGGTAACACAGGAACTGACTCACAGACTATTAATATCGATGATACTACCGACCCGGTAGTGGTG
>JAAYJR010000341.1 GCA_012522835.1 Bacteroidales bacterium | reverse complement strand
ATTATCTGAAGAGCAGCCCTGTCCTTGACACTACCTCCCGGATTAATAAATTCCAGCTTTCCATAAAGGTTTATTCCCTGACCTGACAGTTTATCAAGCCTGACCAAAGGGGTATTTCCTATCAGTCCGGGAATTGATCCGATAATCATTTTAAATTATAATTTAAACTGAGGGATCTTCATCCATTCTCCCTCTTTCAATGCTGACTGATGGGCAACAATTCCCCCGACAGTTAAATTCAGCGCTGCCACAATATCCACCAGTGGTTTGCGATCCTCTATGATTGCCCTTATAAATTCATCCGTCAGATATCCGTGCGATCCTCCATGTCCACCAGGATTCACACCCGGGGGAAGAGGAGGACGCGACAAATCAGGAAGATTTTTTTCCAAACCTTCATATTTATCATAATAAGATCCCTTTAATCCCCTGACCCTTCCGGTCTCAGAGCCATATCCATGGCCGATTGTGTCACTGCTTCTGCTCATACGTGCCATGCCTCCTTCACTGGTCTTGTAAAACGATATCTCAGTGCCAAACGGATTGTTATACCGGTTGTTACCTTTCTGGTAACGTTCCATCCGGCTGGGAACCCCCAGACACGACACTTCAGTGAAACTGTTATCTGTCACTCCCACATAATATGCATCTGAATGGGTAGGATACCATTGCGGTGGCATTCCGTGACGCCAGTTATTTAATGAGTCAATACCATCTGCAGAGTAGTGCCAGTACTCCCCTTCTGCATAAATTATTTTTCCAAAGCCTCCTGCTTTATAGATCTGGCGCATAGCATACAGGTTCTCCCTGAAATATGAAGTTTCGAACATCATATACTTTAATCCGCTTTGCTTCACAGCCTCAAATAGCTCATGGGCTTCTTCGAGTGAACCGAATACGGCAGGTACTGCTGAGGCAACATGCTTCCCGTGTTTTAACACCTCTTTACAGTGCTTCATGTGGCTTGGTGCATCTGTGGCTACAAATACTGCATCAACAGAGTCATCTCTCACAAGTTCTTCAAGGGAAGGATATGTTTTGTTACACTTGCATACTTTTGCCAGTTCTGCACAACGGTCTGGGAAAAGGTCACTGACAGCCACTATATCAACATTAGGATGGTCCTGAAATCCAAATGCCGCTCCAAATTTACACACCCCGTATCCGACGATTCCGACCCGGATCTTTCTGTCTGAAAACGGAACCCAACCCCTGGAAGGATCCTCATCGGCCAGGGAAGGTTCAAAGCCCTGTATCACAGGTTCAGCAACCTTCTTTCCTCCAGTACAATTAATATTGTTTAGTGCGAGAACGCCGGATCCTAATCCTATTCCCGTGACTTTTATAAAGTTTCGACGGTTAAACAGGTTATTATCATTTTTTCGTTTCATAGATCTGTATAAAATTGTCTGTTTTTATCGGTTATGCATATTTAATCAGTATGCTCACTTCATCTCCTTCACACCTTCAATTATATTATCAGCCATATATTCAACCTGTCCATCGGTTAATGGATACAACGGAAGGTGGGTGAACTTGTGCAAAAAGGCTTCCTCTGCATTTGGACAACTCTTCTGCATTGCAGCCGTGTCATATCCCAGTTGTTTCAGATAAGAAAATCTGTACAACGGTGCAAAATGAGGTATCTGCACAATTCCTCTTTCGTCCATCTTCTTCTTGAAATCCTGTATATCCCCTTTCAGTTTAGTATGATCAAGCTGAAAGAGGTATAAATGGTAGGTACTTTTTATATCTTCAGTATCCAGCGGACAGGGAAGTATCTCTTCCAAAACACTGAACCGGCTGTTAAGGTACTCGGCATGCCTTTTCCTCTCTTCAATTATCCCGGGCAGCCGTTTCAACTGGTTCAGAAGTGAAACTGCCTGGATCTCAGTTGAAGAGTGGTTGCCACCAACGGTGTAACGGCCCCCCTTGCCTTCCAGAGCTACAACATCATATAACCACTTGTCGATCGGGTGGGCTATGTCAAAGCCACCGAACCGGCTCTTGGGAAAGTCCTCACCGTAAGAGCTGTTAGTTACTACTATGCCTCCCTCGCCGCAGGAAGTGATATTTTTCACCTCGTGGAAACTGAATGAACCGAAATCACCAATTGCACCCAGTGCCTTACCTTTATAGTAACCGCCAAACCCGTGGGCTGCATCCTCCACTACCATTAGGTCATGTTCCCTGGCTATCTCCATAATGGCATCCATGTCGCATGGGTAGCCACCTATATGTACCGGTATGATTGCCTTCGTGCGCGGAGTGATCTTTCTCCTTATATCCTCCGGACTGATATTCAGTGTGACAGGATCAACATCTGCCAAAACCACTTTAGCTCCTATCAGCAAGGGGTAATTGATTGTTGAGAGAAAGGTTATGGCTGGTGCAATCACCTCATCCCCGGGCTTAATGCCTGCGAATTTGAGCCCTATTTCAAAACCCGCTGTGGCGTTAGTTATAAAACAGGCATATTTTACATTCAAAAACTCCTGGATCGCTTCTTCAAGTTTCTTCACATAAGAACCCAGCGACAGCTTGGACACATAATTGCCACTTTTGTGAAGTTCTTCAAGCGCTGTAATAACTTTCTGCATCTTCCCTCCATACGAGGGATCATTAGCATCACCGGGGATCAAAAACCTGATAATGGCAGCTATGTCATCAACGTTCATGCTTTCACCGACGGCAGCCCAGGGAACACGGGCTTCTCCGGTATCATAACGGAAATCAGATTTTTTAGTTTCTTTCTGTATACTCATAATTTATTTTTTTAGAATTAATTATCAAAATATCTGTCTGTAATCAAAATTATTCAGGAGCCCCCAGGAATCCTTCATGCAGGAAGACAGGTTTATACCCATGGTCAGTTACCCAGCGGAAAGTTTTATCAAGCCTTTCAAAATGCTCCGGAATATAAACTGTATAGAATGGCCAGAAATATTGTTCATGAGTCATCAGATCCATAATCTCTGCCCTGTTGTCATCCTCGTAAATTGACTCCAGAGTAGGAACTATCTGATCCAACGGAGTATTATTACAAACCATATCGACTTTCCCGAAAACAATCCCGCTTCCAAAATCTTTCAACGCATCATGCCGCGAAAGATATTCAGATCGTATATCATCAACATTATGATTAACGTCATAACCCCCGGAGGAACTTTTAGAGAAGTAACCTCTTAACACTTTCACTCCTTTTTCTGCCAGGGGTTTATAAGCAGAAGGCTGAACCATTCCCCAATGGATTATCGTTGGAGGTGTATAGGTTTCATCTCCTGCATACCGGCGAATTTCGGCAGATACCTTATCCATGTCACCAATTAATTTTTCCGGTGAAGCATATTGATAAGGCCTGTCAGGCTTGTTTGCATAAGCATGAAAAGTCAACCTCAGCCAGTCAGAATTTTCCTGCCATTCACCCTTATAACGGTCAGACAACTGTTGCGTGGTAAATTCAGATTCATCGGTGTACTCCAGTCCGTCAGAAAAATAGGTATTAAGGACTATTTTGGTACCGTACTTACGGTTAAGGTCTCTCAGTCCTTTAAGGTAGAAACAGTCGAAAATCGATTTATATTTTTTACGTGCGATATCCCTTAAAAAGAAGACATTATCATCAATTTCAAAACAATACCTGGGAAATGAATTTTTATCCCATACAACTTTTACGCTATGTCTGTTCTCTCCGAACCATCCATCTGATTCAGCGGTGATAAGAGTTTCCCTCTCTTTTAGTATAACCTCTGAAATAAATTTTGTCCCTGATCGCCTGGCGGCTTTTCCGTTGACCTTAACATTAACATCAAGAGGCGCCTCTCCGGAAACCTCTATTTTCAGTCCGCCGTCAACCTCCACTCCATGTCTCCTGTTTAAAACAGCCCCATGAAATGGCTCTTCAATTTTAATAAGATTTGTGATACTTCCTGATGCAAAACCGGGGTTTATCCTTCCCCCTCCCAGAAGCAGTCCGCCAGACAAAGCAGTGGCAGACTGAATAAATTCCCTTCTTTTTGTCTTCATAATGGTTGTAAAAATTTTTGTTATCGTTTTCAGGTAAATTTACATAAAATAATCTTTTTTATCCTTGAAATACACCCTGTCTGGCCGGATGATCACCTTAAACAATGGTTAATACTCTTTCTCTTTAATCAATTTTACGGAGGGCTGGGGATAGTTCAAACCAGAAAGATAGTTTGCCCATTTAACAGAATCATATTCATAATTTTTGCCTGTAAGGCTTCTCAATTCAGTTGCTGCAAAATATTTAAAATTGAAATGGATATCATTCAGATATTTAAGAAGTAGGTCAAATCCGGTTTTTGATCCGCACCTGGCCAGTGCAGAAGCTATATTCATTT
>JAAYJR010000274.1 GCA_012522835.1 Bacteroidales bacterium | reverse complement strand
AGCGTAAAACTAAGAAAACGAAATCAGGGAGGAAAAACCAGCTTATACCTTGATTATTACAGTGCCGGCAAAAGAAAAACTGAAACCCTGAAACTGTATTTACTCCCGAAACCCAAAACCAAGCTGGAACGGGAACAAAACAAAATGACACTAGAACTTGCTGAAAACATCCGGGCTCAACGCCAGTTGGAAACGCAAAACGGAGAATAAGGTTTTCGCGAAAAGGAAAAGCAAAAAGGCAGCCTGTTGGTTTATATGAGAATCCTTGCCGATAAGCGCAAGGACAGCACCGGAAACCGGGGCGCGATTACATGACGATGGAAAAAACTGTAAGTTTATGTGACGGTTGTTTTAGTTTTGATGGAGCAATTCTGATTGGAGCAGTAAGCCAGTTGTTGGAATTAGAGGAAATTGAAGATGCGTAGGTTATTGTATCCAGATTACAACAGTTTCAAAAAAGCATGAAGTACGGTTTGCCAAATGAACAGTCCATTTTCTTTTATGAATTGGGATTCTCCGATAGACAGATTGCTCAACAAATGGGAGAACTATTTGCGCCCAGTAGAGGAATAACAACAAAAAGTAGATTAATAAGACGCCTTAAACGTGACTATGATTTCATCGATGAAAAAATTTAAAGTAGTTATCCTTCCTATTTTAACGAAAGATTATCAGTTATTGTGAAATCCAATAATTAGGGTAAAATCACTTGACCGGCATCTAATGCGCCGCTACTTCACAAATTTAAATACATTTAAAATTTACTTTGTTTATGTCCTTTCGTTCATCCCTAGTAACTCTGGCATTGGGCTGATGTATCCAGTCAACATAAGCATTAAGCTGCTTCAACTCAAGCTGAAATAGGGAATAAATACTTTTTCCGATAACCAAAACATTTTCGGGTTGCTCATCTAATAAAATAGGCTTGCAATAATTCAAATAGGAAGTAACTAAAATATCATTCATGTCGTTGATTGATGGCTTCTGCCCGTTTTGATATAATCCAACAATACTGCAATCAAGCAACCAAACACCCTTATCCCTTAAAAATTGAAGCAATAGGATTTTTTGCTCCAACTTATCTTTCGGATTTAGATTATTAACGACCCGAAACTTATTTCCGGCAATTTCATTAAACAACTTCCAAAACTGAGGTGTACCACCATTATTGGTAACTTTATCAGTCAAAGTATCACTTTGCCCATAAGCCAGATTATAAACAAAACGCACATACCTGGTCGGATAATCAGGTAGATTTACAGTGTGTTTAAATGCTGTTTCAAATTCGTTTGTAAAAACATGCGATTCCGCAAAAAGGATGGTTTTTACCCGTTGCGGTTTCCAGTATAAGCGATAATCATTTACCAACTTAACAACAGGATAACTCTCAAAAGTCAAATTATAGTGCTCCTGTATAATTTTATCGTAAGTCGATTGTAGTGCAGTCATTAATTCAATAAATATTGATTATTTAGCAGACCAAAGATAACTAACCCCTCCCACAATTCCACACAGGAAAAGCGGTGTTCGTCCGCCTCCTTCGGCAAGCCCGGTGCCAGCCCGTTTAGCCCCTTTTTATAAGCGTTAATTTTTAAAGGTATAAAAAGGCACTAACCGCCCTGCGGGTTCGCTGCGCTCAGGCTGTCACAGTACTTGCAGCTCAGTCGTTGTCCTCACGGCAGCCTACTCTGTCCTGCAAGCCGCTTCACTCATTTCACCTCCACTATACTCAGGGTTTCGTACCTCAACTACTTTGCTCCGTATCTGTTCCATTCGTTTCATCCGCTCGCAGTCCACTGGCTGCCCGTGTTAGGCTCGCCTGCTGATCGCTGCGGCTGAATTGTTTAATTTGCCTCCGCTTCGCTTTGGCGTTTTTCAGCGGTAGCCTTGTGTACTCGTTCCACGCCGTGTTTCCCCTCCCGAAAAGTCCATTCAAAACACGACGTTCCACTTCGCACATATGCTGCAAAGGCTTATCGGTTCCTCAAACCATCTCTTTGCACCACCCTTGCTCCACTTGCAGGCGGCTCGCGATGCTTGGGCAGTGTCCGCAACCCATTCCGCTACGCGCCATTCATTGCAGCAACCGCCCAGCCGTCTGGCTCACGGCTGTTTCTCCTGTGTGTAATTTTTCCAGGCGCACATTCCGATTCCGACAGCAAATTACAGTTAACAGTGAAAAATCTCTCCCCGCAATCCTCGTGCTTGCAGTCTATTCATTCCACTCATTCCGTCCCGGTTATCTCCGGTACTTCATTCCCTCAATCACCACCTTTGCCTTTCCCAATCCCAATCAGCAATGAAGTTTATCCTTTCCAGCAAATTAATCATCCTGAATTTTGTAATTTTATAAAAAACAATTTCAACATGAATTATCCATTAGGCAACCAATATTCAAAAGACGATAATTTCAAGGCAAAAGCCAGGCTGCATCAATCACATTTTCGTTCCGAAATTTTACAGGTCGATTTTGATGAATACGGTAACCGTTTAACAAGAGCAGATGCATTAAATTATTTGAATTTCTACCCTGGTCTGGGTGTTGTTGAAACCTTAAAAAACAGGTATCCCAAATATTCAAAAGGTTTATACGCCGATATGCTGCGCAGTGAACATATCCCGTTTAATATGTTTGCACCGTTAAAACAAGATTTAAAATTGGCTAAAAAGGTTTTTAAACAACTTCTAAAATTGGAAATAAAAGAAATAACCAAGATTAAAATTGAATATGCGCCATCACCTGCAGCAGAGTACCTAAACGACAAAACATCATTCGATACTTATATGGAATTTATTACTGATATTGGTGAAATGGGATTTCTCGGAATTGAAGTAAAATACACCGAACACGAATATAAATTAAAACCCAACTCCAAAGAAGCAAATGACATTGATAACCTCGATTCCCCTTATGAAAAGATATCATACCGTCCGGGTCTTTTTGTCCCTGATTCAATGAAAAAGCTCAAATCAGACAGGCTCAGACAAATCTGGCGCAATCATCTTTTAGGGGAAAGTATGCTATTGCATTCAGAAACAAAATTTAAACACTTCATTTCATTAATCTTCTACCCTTCAGGCAATAAACACTTCAATGAAGTAATACCTGAATACAAATCATTATTAACCTCAAAAAATCAAAATAAATTAATGGGCATAACTTATGAATCCTACTTTGATACTTTGTCACAATTCACATTAAGCAATGATTTTACAGATTGGCTAAAGTATTTAAAATCAAGATATGTAATAAAATAACCCCCCTGTAATTGCCCGCTTAGGAAATTTAAGCTCCGGGTCTGAAACTGTCCATAAGACTACGGCATAAAGCCGCTTCGCTATTTATTCCGTTTCCTTTTGTCCGTTTCATCCCCTCACATTTTCGGTGCCTAAGCTTCAATTAAGCCAGCCACTGCCAATTTTCCTGACAAAAAAATTGTCATTCCCGCAAAATGATGCAGAAAAATGCATACGATT
>JAAYJR010000608.1 GCA_012522835.1 Bacteroidales bacterium | reverse complement strand
TACTCATGGCGCAGGGACGGGGAGCACCATGCATGGAACCCTGAATCAATTGGACTTCTTCAGTGGGCGACAAGTACAAATGACTATAAAAAATATAAGGAATTCAGTTCATTGGTTGATAAGCAGAACAGGAAACCTGCTTTTTTGAGGGGATGTTTCAAAATTAAAAGAGATCCTATACCCATTGATCAGGTCGAAAAAGAAGAGGAGATAATGAAACGGTTTGTCACAGGTGCCATGTCTTACGGATCTATCAGCAAAGAGGCTCATGAAGCACTGGCAGAAACCATGAATATTATCGGAGGAAGAAGCAATACAGGGGAGGGGGGAGAAGATACCCTGCGTTTCGGTACTATTAAAAATAGTAAGATAAAGCAGATTGCTTCGGGAAGATTCGGTGTTACCACAAACTATATTGTCAACGCTGAAGAGTTGCAGATCAAGATAGCCCAGGGTGCAAAACCGGGAGAAGGGGGACAGCTCCCCGGATATAAAGTAAATCAGATTATTGCCAAAACCAGAAATTCCATTCCGGGTATAACACTTATTTCTCCGCCACCGCATCATGATATTTACTCAATTGAGGATCTTGCCCAACTGATCTATGATTTGAAAATAACCAATCCTTCTGCCAGGGTTTCAGTAAAACTGGTTTCAGAAGATGGAGTGGGCACAATTGCTGCCGGAGTTGCAAAAAGCTACGCTGATATTATTGTGATCTCCGGAACGGAAGGGGGTACAGGTGCAAGTCCGGCCAGTTCTATCAAACATGCCGGCCTTCCTGTCGAACTGGGCATCGCTGAGACTCAGCAGACATTGATCATGAACAATCTGCGTGGCAGGGTAAAACTGCAGGTTGACGGCCAGTTAAAAACCGGAAAGGATATCATAACACTTGCATCTCTTGGAGCGGAGGAATTTGGCTTCGCCACAGCTGCGCTGATAGTACTAGGTTGCGTGATGATGCGAAAATGCCATATGAATACGTGTCCTGTAGGAATTGCCACTCAGGATGAAGCTTTAAGAAAAAGATTTCGTGGAAAACCTGAATATGTAGTTAACTATTTCAGATTCCTGGCAAGGGAAGTCAGGGAATATCTCGCATCTGCGGGATATACTAAATTTGATGATATTGTCGGCCGGACGGATCTTCTCGAGGTGGATCCTGAGATTCAAAATTCCAAATTAAAAAATATGGATCTTTCTGCTTTGCTTACTATTCCTGAAGAGTCACAAAAAGTGCCGGTCCGCAACACACGACAGAATTCATTGCCAGATGCTGAGCATCCCGACAGGGCATTGATAAAAGAAGCACGTAAAGCAATCCAGGGAGCTGAACAGGTGTGGATATCACATAGAATATGCAATGTTGACAGAAGTGTCGGGGCAATGCTTTCAGGTGAAATAACAAGACGTTACGGAGAAAAAGGCCTTCAGGATGATACGATAAATTGTACATTTCACGGAACGGCAGGACAAAGTTTTGGTGCTTTTCTGTCTAAGGGTGTAACCTTCAGGCTTGAGGGTGACTCCAATGATTATATTGGCAAAGGGCTCTCGGGAGGTAAGATAATTGTGGTGCCGCCTGAAGGCAGCTTATTTAAACCTGAAGAGAATATTATTATTGGTAATACCTCATTTTATGGGGCAACCAGCGGGGAGGCATATATCAGAGGAGTTGGTGGCGAACGGTTTTGTGTGAGAAATTCAGGAATAAAGGCAGTTATCGAGGGAACAGGAGACCACTGTTGTGAATATATGACAGGGGGCCGGGTTGTTGTACTTGGGAAAACAGGAAGAAATTTTGCGGCCGGAATGAGCGGAGGAGTCAGTTATGTGCTCAATGAATCCGGGGATTTTGATTACTACTGCAATAAAGGCCTGGTTGATATTGTGCCTGTTGAGGACAGGGCTGATGTGGTTGAGTTACAGACACTCATAAACAACCATCTTCTTCATACGAGAAGTTCACTTGCCTCGACTATATTAACCAATTGGGAGGAGTACCTTCCAAAATTTGTCAAAGTGATACCATTTGAGTATAAAAAGGTGTTAGAGGAGCAGAAGATAATGGAATTGCAGAGAAAGCTGCAGATGACAGAAGATTATCCTTCCCTCCATGAATAGTGATAATGTTTTTTAAAATCAATTAATAAAGATGTGTTATGGGAGATCCAGGAGGTTTTATTACCGTACCCCGGAAAGAAGCAGGATACAGGCCTGCCAGGGAGAGGATTTTTGATTTTGGGGAGGTGGAACAGACACTGAACGAAAAGGACAGAATGTTGCAGGCTTCGCGATGTATGGACTGTGGAATACCATTTTGTCACTGGGCCTGTCCGGTTGGAAGTGTTATACCCGAATGGCAGGATGCATTATACCGGAATAATATTACAGAAGCATATAATATTTTAAGGTCAACAAACAGTTTCCCGGAGATCACAGGAAGGGTTTGTCCGGCGCCATGTGAAAAGTCATGTGTGCTTTCAATAAATGAAGAACCCGTTACTATTCGTGAAAATGAGTGTGCGACAGTGGAACAGGCATTTGAAGCAGGAATCATAAAAGCTTCTCCTCCTGAAGTACGTTCCGGCAAGAGAGTTGCAATTGTAGGTTCTGGTCCGGCCGGACTTTCTGCTGCAGACATTCTTAACAGGAAAGGGCATTATGTTACAGTTTTTGAAAAGAATGATGCCGCAGGAGGACTTCTCCGATATGGCATACCTGATTTTAAGCTTAATAAACGTATACTGGACCGCCGGCTGGAGATTTTTACAGCAGAAGGTATCGAATTCAAAACCGGAATTGCCGTGGGACGGGATGTTGATATTCAAGAACTTCTCGCAAATTTCGATGCCGTTTTAATAGCTGCCGGGGCTGAGCACCCGAGGGATCTTAAGACTGAAGGCAGAGAACTTGATGGAATTTATTTTGCCATGGATTTTCTTACAAGACAGAACAGGGTGGTGGCAGGACTGGATAAACATGATGAAAATTTTCTGTTAGCTAAAGGGAAGAAAGTACTTGTTATCGGAGGTGGCGACACCGGATCCGATTGTGTAGGAACTGCAATAAGACAACAAGCGGCATCGGTCACTCAAATTGAAATCCTGCCCAGACCGCCGGTAACGCGCAGTGACAATAATCCCTGGCCTTACTGGCCGGATATTCTGCGTACTTCCAGCTCTCACGAAGAGGGGTGTGAAAGGAGATGGGGACTGACAACCAAAAGGTTTATGGAAGATAATGGCAAATTAAAACAGGCTGAGGTTATGCAGGTAAGATGGGAACGCAGTGAGAACGGAAAAATGGAAATGAGAGAGTTACCCGGTACGACTGAATTAATAGAAACAGAGATGGTATTGCTTGCAATGGGCTTTTTGCATCCGGTCCATGATGGATTACTGGCATTAAAAGGCCTGGAATTTGATCAACGGGGTAATATAAAAACAGATAAAATGAAATTCACCGGTGTTGAAAAATTATTTGCCGCCGGCGATGCTGAGAGAGGCGCAAGCCTGGTGGTTCATGCAATAGAGTCGGGAAAAATAGCAGCCAGCGGCATAAATGAATTTCTGATTAAGCCCCATTAATTAGTACAAGCTAAATTCAATCCTGCAGGATAAATTATATAAATGTTTTGATAAAGTATTAACTTTGTTTTTGTCCTTGATGATAATGGTCAAAGAATGTTTTAGTTGTGTATCGAAAATAATTGAACATCATAGACATATCAAATTTTTTACTGTTAGTTAATAACAATCAGAATGTTTAGTGTTTTTATTAAGGATTGATAATTATAGTCATGAGCAGGG
>JAAYJR010000022.1 GCA_012522835.1 Bacteroidales bacterium | reverse complement strand
GTGTTACTTTGACTTCCCCGTCGTGTGATTGGAGTTCCTTTTCAAATATTTCTCTTATCAAATGCTCAAATTCTTGCCAATCCATTGCTGCTATGTTTGATCCTTCATTGAGTTTTTCAATTACATCTTGGGAAGAAATAAATCTTTTGTCATACCTATTCATTTGAGCAACTGGTTGAATCGCCGTTATCCCAATTAATTTACTACTACTAATTCCTTTGAGTTTTTTAAAACAGGTTTTTGGATCTATATATGCAACATCAATTTCAAGAAATTCAGATTTTTTTACCTCAATAGATACGATACAACTATTAAGCATTTTCCCAGTGGCTTTGTTGATTGCACTTACCCATCCATTAAATATAATTGCATCCAAAGAATTAACCTGATCGGACTCATATAATTCGTGAATTGTCCTCAAAACAATTTTATAAATAGTAGTATCATACAATTTTGAAAATTGAGCTTCAGACATATTTACCTCTTTAAATTCTTTTCTGGTAGCAATGAATTTTACTTCAGATAATCTTGGTAAGCAATCTGGAGAAGGAAGTAAATATTCAACTAACAGTACTTTTGTTTCAGGATTATATTCAAGATCAAAATCTTTGGGAAAAGAATCAGGATATATAGATCTATTAAGAACTAGTTCACAATATTCCTGAATCGCATCTGGATCAAGATTCTGATATCTATGTTTAAATTCTTCAACTTTGTTATTCGCTTCTTCTTGCCTTTTATAAAAATCGAGTTTTTGTTGTTCCCATTGGATTTCAAGTTGAACGCTGTCTTTCAATAACTCATCTTTTTTGTTCTCAAAATCGAGTTTCTCTTTTTGATAATCCTCCATGCGTGATTCCCAATCCTCCAATTCTTTTTGCCAGGCTTCTTCTGCTTTTTTTACTTTCTTTTGTTTAAGAGATTTAAAAAGTAAATCAAATAAGCTAAAATCCGGTTCGAAATATTTTTTAAGTGGCTCTTTGGGTATCTTTTTTAAAGAGAAAGAATGCTCAAGATCTTTTAACTGTTCTTCAATTTTAAGTTTGGGATTTGGCACTGAAAATTTGCTTTTGTCTATCAAAGAATCCCAATCAATTGCATTATCAACATTAAGTGTATTAAGCAAGAGATTCTCAATATCCTTAAGTAATATTTTGACTTCATTAGTCTTCTCAACTGCTAAAGCAAGGCTTGCATTTTTCTCCTTTTCTTTTTTAGTCTTTTGCACGATTTTTTCCCGCCTGTCATCCCATATTTCAAATTGAGCCTCGATTTTACTCGCAAGAATATGTTGACTTGAATCGGTAATAACTCGATAGGATTTCAAACCCTTATGTCTTATTTCAGCAATATATTTAACACTCGTTTTGGTATATTGCGGATAAATGTTAATGTCATGTAAATCAGCATATATATCTTTCATTGGATTTTTAGATTAAGTTGTGAAATTAATTGAAGGTTATAATGCTTTATAAAGTTACGAGTAACTGACCAAAGAAACAAAGTAATATAAGATCAATCTTAATCCTTGATTCTGTGAAAGAAAATCTAGATTGTAATCCGGATTGCGTTTTTAGAATAAACCCAACATCTTAATGAAATCTACTTACAATATATCCCCCTACCGTTATTTCTCTTTCACTGATGATTTGTAATTCATAATAAAATCCTCAACTAATCTTGTATCTAGTTCCAGTATTTGACGAGCAAGAGTTGTTATTTTAATTTCATCACAGACAAATTAGCTGACGACAAAGGTGAGATTCTATGACATCTCTTAAAAATAATTATGCTTGATGTTATTCTGGTGAAATTCATTATGATATTTCAAGTAATATTATCGGGGCCAGTCTGATGCAATTTTATGAGCTTCCATCGCAAAAATGACTGCGTGATCTAATGATTGATTATTTTGGATTATAAATGTTTCACTTCCCCAATTGTCATCTTTTTTATTCCAGATACCTTTATTCAGTCCTTCAATATGGTTGTTTCCGGTAAAAAACCTCATAGACAAATAATTTTGACATACATTTAAATAAATGAAAGCTTTTCGTGGCCTGGACAAATAAGTAACGCCTATACAATGCGTACGTGATTTAAGTACATTATTAGCCTTTTCAAATTCCTGATGAAGATTTGCATGAAAAGTCTTTAAAAGCTGTCTTACAGTGTTATCTGCCTTTTGATTTTCAAATATGTCTTCAATTGGGTACTTTGATTGATCTAGACCTTTCATCGCAGATACTAATTTAAATGATTGTGATTTTGTCTCAAAATTTAATATTAGGTTTCATTCTATTACCCTTTACTCTCTGGGCTCCCTTATGAAGAGATTTTGAGTGGATGATAATAAACTTATTTTCTTTATCTTCATAATAAAATCTTTTCTCCCGGGTAAATATCTTTACCAGTTTATCATATCCTATACCTGTTCGATCTGCCAATACCCTTTTATTGGTACAGGAAAGTGAAAAGCCCCTCCCTTCTTCCGTATCTCCAAAGTATAACGTGAATATATCCATGGGGTGCTTATTTTTGTATCACTGTATACAAAGATACCAAGATAGCATAAGGAATACAAGGCAGAGACATGTAGCCTTGTATTAGTAGTTTTTCAAAATTAACTATTGTCTCTATCGAGGATGAGTCCATGTATAAAAACAGGCTTCACTATTTCATTCCGAAACTCAAATCCGTAACCCGCCCCCGCCTAATGAGACTCCGGTGCGTTTTTTTTTGCTACAAATAAATGCGTTTTTTCCAGGGGACAGATTAAAAATCTGAGGTCATTATATGTCAATAAACCAGAAATGCCCAAATTACTATACCATTTGGTTAAGTATGACTCTATAAAATTAGTATAGCGCTGATATTCTTAATATTAAAACATTTTTCAAGCTTACCTAATATAATGGCACCTATGAGTATTTTAAAAACAGCTAATTTTCTTGAAACCTGTCTATGTGAACCAAATAAATGACTACTGTGTATAATCCAATAACTAATTTATAGCTAATTATTAATAATGTATATTTGTGTATATGTTTTAGTTAATGGAAACAACAAATAATAATACTCCTTCTCCACCCCCTCTAGACCCTCACGGCATTTATATCTATTCCAGGCTTTCTGATGACGGGAAAAGATTATTCCGGAAAGCGTTCAAGCAGATGTGGAACTATTTGTTGCCAAAACGTTCATTTATCTCAACAGGTACCGTACTTTATTCATATTGGTACATTGACCATTTACGGATTAAAGCTGGTCTCAACTCATCCGAATTGGCTATGTTAATCTTTATTTATGAAATAAGTTGCAGGGGAAATAATACTATTCATTCAAGACATATTTATAATGGGATGATACTATCTCACCTCAAGTCAGTGGCTTGTAAAAGAACCATTCTGCATACTTTGAAACGTTTGGGATATATACGGCGAATGACCCGGGATCCTCAGCAATCTTATCTTAAGAGATCCATCTCACGACAACCGACTTTCATCCAAATGACGCCAAAAGGTATTGGAATAATCAATGGCATGGGAAAAGATCTATACAAATTATTAATGGATACTAGTTATAATACTTTAATAGGAGTAAATCAGAAAACCTGATTTTTTATATCAGCGAGTCATTAACAATATAACATAATGCATTTGTTCTTAGATTGGCTCTAATTGAGGAGATTCAGACAAGATTAATCTTTTATCATATTTTTCGCATGCAAAAGTATATCTGAGCTTCATTTTGAGCCTTTACGAAAACAGTTTTTATACCTATTCCTGGAATGCATCGTCATATAAAGTAATCCATTATTAATATTTCAATCAAAATATGTTTGCTCCTTTTGCCAAGTAAACTATACTTCCAAATTTAGTCCTGCCATCATTTTTTAGCAACAACTTCCTATACATCTGCTCAGTTTCAGTGAAATTATAGTATGGATGAAATTTGCTCAACCTATGGAAATATTCCTTACCCTCTTCTCCAAAGGTTTCACAAAGTGCAAAGCCGATCGTAAGCCAGTTTCCATAGGGATGTGTAATATCAATATTCTTTTCTTCAATCAAATTTATAATTTTTTCAATCAGTTCGGTTGGATTTCCCGGGTAAGTACTTTTATGTTTTCTGGCCTTTTTTGAACTCCTTGCAGAATGAGAAGGATAAGATTCCGGGATATAAGTTTCATCAAAAACATTCGACCAGGGATTACAATAAATATCTGGATCAAACGACAACAACATAGCTCTTGAAATATCCTTAACCTGCGAATCTATTTTAACACCAAACATTTCTTTATAATAAATTTCTAGAGCCAGAAATTGGAATAGATGAGTTTCGGCAGAAGGTTTTATCTTAACGATCGCTTTTAAACCCTTTCCTCCAGGGCTTTTAAAACAAACATAAGTATAAGAATTGTCGCAAATCTCTTCAAATAGAAAATCCCGGCACTCTTCCTCGTCGATATCGGTCTGAATAAGTCCACTGTGCTTTATTAATCCCTTCTCATTACGGTAATTGAAAATACCTGAAAGAGTCACACAGGGGATCTCTGTTTTTTTTATATCCTTATACTCTTCAATCTTTGGAGAGGCACCCCTGAGTTTCTCAATAGTCTCACGGCAATAACCATGTTTAATAGCCTCTAAAAGATCATTCATATTAATATCCGCCGAAGGTTTACCGGCAGAAATAATATTTGGAAATAATGTGAAGTTGAATTCTGAGTTAATGAATTTTATTTCCATAATTTTTCATCATTAATTTGATCAGGCAAAAACTGGGAATATATATAAGGATTATAATAACTGTTATAATATCTTTAATATGGTTTCACTTTTTTCCGTCTCGAATATGTTAACAAGGGTTTTATTTTATCTATACCAGGCTCTACAACCGTATCCCCCACAACATACATCTTACCATAGGTTTCATTATCGTGAGATTTAAATGATCTCAGCTCATCTGGTCTTATTTTTACAGTTCTGTTAGAGGACTTAATATCGATATAACCAGCCCCCTGTGCATGTTTCTTATATCTTGACACACTGCTCTTGGAGATTTTTAGTATCTTTACCAAGTCGTTACCTGCAATAGGTAAATAATCAGAAGGGCGGAGAAGATTTGGATAGGCTTGTCCCCTTAAATCCCAAGCCGATATTCCCCGCCATTTCTGATATTTCCACTCCTTACCAATTGCTGCTGCAAAACAAAAGGCATCAAAATTGTCAAGATATTCGATTGTGAAATCAACCGATCTTCTCTTTTTCAGCTTTAATCTTTTTCTCAGTTCATCCAGTCCCCGGATCCAATATTTCTTTCTTTTCTTATCATGCCCAATCCACCCGAGAGAAATAAGTTTTTTTAGATTATTATTAATTGATTTTTGAGATTTATAATTCAAAGCCAGGGCAATAGCCTCCATATCCTTTTCAGTTATAGCTATATTTCCCTGAGTCGCAGATAAAAGAAGGATATATAATCGAAAGGGTTTCAGAAGTTTATTTTGCAAAGCATAAATACATAGTTCTACTGGCAGCTTCAAATACTGGTTTTTATGTTTAATCTGTAATGAGTGTTCATCTGCGTAATTAAATCCCGTCATGCTAATCGTTTCTTGTTTCCATTATGATCCAGTTCGATGTATTTCAATTTAGCCTTTTCAAGAGTACAGTACGTCCATGCCCAATACCCGAAAGCCTCATTATGCGGAAATAGCTCTTTCTCCTCAATCCATTTTCCCATTATTTTTCGTTTCGGAGAAGTTTTAATGGTGAAGACTTCAAATGCAATGGTTTTTTCATGAAGCCTTTGTTCATAAATGCACGATTGCCTACCCCGTAATACCTGGGTATAATTAAACCCGTTTTTTCGTATTTTTAATGGGAGGGCTTTCATTATTTTTCTATTTTGGGGTAATGGTCAACTCTTTTTGCAGCATCAACAATTTCACTCCATTTAAAGAAAATCCTGCCACTAATTCGGTAGCTTTTTAATATTCCTTTTTTGGAATAGTCATCCAAAGTAGAATAAGCAATACCTAAACGTTCTTTAACCTGTTTTCGCGAGACGAGCTCTTCACCTTTATGAAAATTGACAAGAGCTTTATTAATACGCTCATCAATTATATGCTCTAAGCAATTTTTAAATTCATCCAAATGAAGATCTATAATTCTTTTCTTCTCCATCTTTATAAGTATTTAAAAAGTTAAAGATGGAGTCTATCAGACTTCATTTACTTCCGATAAATGCGGACCTTAATAATTTTATGATTGTATAGGACGAATAAAGCTGAATTGACCACTTTTGAGATAGTAGACTTCTTCGATTGTCGCTTTCCTGAAAGTTCGTTCACTGAATCTGTGTTTTCCACGAACTCCGAAATATTTTGTGAGAGCGTTGTAACGAATTGGATAGTCAATCCAGTCTTTAAAATAATTTTTTTTTTGTAATATTTCTCCAAAAACGGCAAGATCCTGCCCTTTTGATAACCATTTATATCTTCCTTCGAAAGGATAATATCTAACATATCCTTTTTCAATAAGTTTTTCTATAACACTTTGAAGTTGCTCAGGAGATATGAATAATTCATTTAAACTGATATCTTTTTGAGGTCTGTAATCCCTAAGATTTTTTTTTCTGATGCGTGTGTTTATCCACTCTAAAGCAATTTTTTGTTTGTAGTTTTGCCAACTATTTGTATTGTTATAGAAATTAGTATTATCCTCAATTAATTTTTTCCATTCCTTTAAGCGACCTTTCCTATCTCGGTATTTCTTTATCTGGTAGTACAGATACTTTGGTATGTTTTCAGAGGAGATCAGATATAATTTTTTAATAATCTCCTTATCAATGATATCTTGCTCTATTAGATTTCCTGTTTTATCAGGCACATAATAATATTTACCTTCTATTTCTTTTAAATCAAAGTTTTCGTAGATAAATATCTCATAGTTATCATCATAAGAAACATATAACTCATCAAGATGTAAGCCAAAAAATAAAAATCTGTTTTCCGGTTCAACAATAAACTCATCTCGTCCCAACAGTTTATTGGAAACATCATAGTATTCAATAATTGCTTTGCGGTGGAAAAAGTGCTTACCGATATGATGATATTTATTTGGTTTCATCTCAGACACATTAAAAAACCGCATCTTAGACCGCACCTAAAAACATAATAGCCTCATAAATAATTGTATTATAAGGCTATGGAGATTGATATTGTAGTCCCACCAGGAATCGAACCTGGATCTAAGGTTTAGGAAACCTTCGTTCTATCCATTGAACTATAGGACCGGATGGATTACAAAAATAGAAGATTTTTCTGTTATAAAAAACTCAGATTAAAAATCCTTTTCAGTCAAACCGGGGAGTTCATCCGCCATGGCAGAACGGGGCTGCCGGGGCATTGGAGCTTACAGCTGGCAGCATTTTGATAACTGCTGATTGTTTCATACTTTCACATATTCAATTTTCCGTAAAATGAACTGGATAGATCTCATTATAGTCATTGTAATCATAATAGCGGTAATAAGAGGATTCACTGACGGACTTGTAAAGGAAGTGTCAGCACTGGCGGCACTTATACTCGGGATATGGGGAGCGGTCAGGTTTTCTTCATTCACTGCAGGCAAACTTTATGAATGGTTTGATATGACAGGACAGTTTGTGGGAATCATGGCTTTTCTGATAACTTTCGGAGTGATAATGATAATCATTCATTTCATCGGAATAATTGTAGACAGGATCATGGATGCGGCCTCGCTGGGATTCATGAATCGCCTGCTGGGGATGCTGTTCGGTTTTTTAAAATCGGTTCTTATCATGAGTGTGATTTTTGTTATTCTGAATGCCATTGATGGCATAAAATCCTTTTTGCCGAAACAGACCATTGCACATTCCAGATTTTATATTCCCATTGCAGATGTGGCTCCTATGATCTTTCCGGTCCTGGGGGAGGGAAGTTACAAGCGCAGTTTTGACAGATTCAAAAAGGCTCCTGAAGAATCACCGGAGCCTGAACGGAATCCGGCAGAGCTATCAGTTTAATTCACTTTTTAATCCACTTTGCTATATTTGCATTTCTCAAAAATGGTTTTTATGAAATTTGTTGATGAACTCAGATGGAGAGGTATGTTGCACGATATCACTCCGGGAACTGAGGAGATGCTTGAAAAAGAGACTGCAAAAGGTTATATAGGTTTTGATCCGACCGCCGATTCACTGCATATTGGTCACATGGTACAGGTGATGCTGCTCGTTCATTTTCAGAGAGCGGGTCATATTCCTGTGGCCCTTGTGGGCGGGGCAACGGGTATGATAGGAGACCCTTCTGGAAAGTCTGAGGAAAGAAATCTTCTCGACGAAACGACACTACGCAAAAACCAGGAAGGAATAAAAAAGCAGCTTTCAAAATTTCTTGATTTTGGATCAGGCAGGAAAAACATGGCCATCATGGTCAATAATTATGACTGGATGAAGGAATTTTCCTTTCTGGAATTTATTCGTCAGATAGGAAAGCATATAACAGTCAATTATATGATGGCGAAAGATTCCGTAAAAAAAAGGCTTGGAGCGGATTCGCGTGAAGGAATGTCATTCACTGAATTTTCCTATCAGCTGGTTCAGGGCTATGATTTCCTTCACCTTTACAATGAGATAGGCTGCAGGCTGCAGATGGGCGGATCAGATCAGTGGGGTAATATAGTGACGGGTACTGAGCTTATCCGGCGTAAGACCGGGGGAGAAGCCTTTGCCCTTACCTGTCCGCTGATAACAAAAGCTGATGGCGCCAAGTTCGGGAAAACGGAATCGGGTAATGTATGGCTTGACCCTGAAAGGACTTCTCCTTATCATTTTTATCAGTTCTGGCTTAATGTTTCCGATGAGGATGCTGCACGGTATATTAAGGTATTCACCCTTCTGGGAAGGGATGAGATTGAAAGGCTTATTGAGGAGCACGGTAAATCACCGCATGAAAGACTTCTTCAGAAACGGCTTGCCGAGGAAGTGACCGTCCTGGTTCATTCACGCGATGATTATCAGCTGGCAGTAGAAGCATCACAGATACTTTTTGGAAAGGGGACGACTGAAACGCTCAGGAAGATGGATGAAGCAACCTTTCTTTCCGTTTTTGAAGGTGTCCCGTCCTTTGATGTTGACCGGGGCATCCTGTCAGCCGGGGTGGTGTTTACGGCTTTATGTGCGGAGCATTCAGCGATTTTCAGTTCGAAGGGAGAGCTCAGAAGACTGGTACAGGGGGGAGGGGTAAGCCTTAATAAAGTAAGGATTGACAATCCGGATCTTGTTGTGGGGCAGGACCAGTTGTTAAATGACAAGTACCTTCTGGTTCAGAAAGGGAAGAAAAACTATTTCCTGCTGAGGTTTGTCTGAGCAGCTACAAAACAGTCACTGAATAGTTGCAGAACAGTTGCAGAACAGCTGCAGAACGGCCGCTGAATAGTCAATGAGCGGCTACAGAACAGTTACTGAACGGCTGCTGAATATCCACTGAATAGCTAAAGAATATCTGCTGAATAGGTCTCCGGACAGTCAGGCAAGGTCGGCAGCAAGGATGGAAACATCATCAAAGAGGTAGGGGTTGGAGTCGGGGATACCGAGATGATTCAGCATATCCTTCATGTTTTGTTCCACGCTGAGGTCATTTGATATGAAGTTAATGATTTCCCTGGTGCCCGTTTCAAATCCAAAATCATCCTTGAGTTCGGAGAGTCCGTCGGTATAACAGACAATCTTAAAATGGCCGCCGCTGATGTTGATTGAACGGGTTTTGATACTTGGAATACTGTCGAGCATTCCCACACCCACGCATGTGGTATTGAGAAAATCTGTCTCTCCTGTTGCCGTATTATAGGTTACCGGCGGGGTATGGGCCGCATTTATATATTCAAGATTACGGGTGACATGATCATAGCGTGCAACAAAAAAGGTAATATACTTTTCACCTTCGGCATTCTTGATCACTATTGAATTAAGTTTGTAGAGAAGTTCTTCAAGGTCCGATTCGGCTGAAAAGAGTGCTCTGAAACTTGCCTGAAAGTTTGACATCAGAATAGCGGCAGGCATTCCCTTCCCTGAAACATCGGCAATACAGAATCCTGTTTTTGTATCGGAAAGCCTTATGCAGTCATAATAATCACCCCCCACCTCATAATGGGGATAATAAAATCCATGAACAGAAATTTCCGGTCTTCTCGGAAGCTGTTGATTATCCGGAATGAGCATTTTCTGCATCCTGGCTGCCAGCTCAAGCTCCTTCCTGAATGCTTCCTGGATCAGACTCTCTTTCTGCAGCCTGATATTCTCGATAGCCACAATAATAATATTTGAGATTGTCTGAATGAAATTAAGATGTTTCAGTACCGGACTCATTCCCTCTCCTTCCTCTTCTATATCCCCGATAAAAAGAAATGCGATCTGAATATTATTGTTAAAAACCGGAACAATGATGTCGATACCGGGGAAGTCCATATCGGCTGACACAAAGGTTATTTCTTCATAGCCAAGCAGCTTTTCCTCCACATTCAGTTTTTCATATTCTTCCTGAAATCCGGCATTAAGAAGGCATTCCCAGCTATCTGAAAGTTTGAAGATAAGAACTTTGCCGATGCCCAGATCATCCCTTAATATTGATTCATATTTTGAAAGAAGAGTCTCGGTGGGAAGGTTGGCATTGATTGCCATTGTTATGTCAAGCAACGCACCGAGTTTGAACCTGGAAATCTGTAATCTTTTGCTGCGTGTCTTCATTGTGTGGTTGTTTTCAGGCCTTTACCCGTTCCATGTAGGCGCGGTTGTGAGTATCAACTTTAATTTTATCTCCGTTATCGATAAAAAGAGGTACCATTATAACCGAACCGTTTTCCAGGGTGGCCTGTTTCAGGGCATTGGTTGCGGTATCCCCTTTCAGACCCTTCTCCGTATAGGTCACTTCAAAAACAATGAACTGAGGCAGTTCAACTGAAAGGATATTTTCTGTATCGGCATGTACAACGATTTCAACATGCTGATTTTCCATGAGGAATTCGGGATAATCTATAACATGTTCTTCAACATGGATCTGTTCAAAAGTTTCAAGATGCATGAAGTAGTAACCTACCTCATCCTTATAGAGATACTGGTAAGGTCGCCGTTCAACCCTGGCAACGTTGATCCTTACACCTGCGGTAAAGGTGTTGTCCAGCACTCTGCCGCTTTTTATGTTTTTCAGTTTGGTTCTTACAAAGGCCGGCCCCTTGCCGGGTTTTACATGTTGAAACTGAACGATGGTAAAAAGGTCATTATTGAATTCAATAACCAGTCCGTTTCTGAAATCTGCAGTGGTCGCCATAATCTTTTTTCTTCCTTTTTTTATTTCTTTTTTATTTCCAGAGGGTATTTCAGTCCCTCGTAACTCTCAAGATCAACAATGAATGCACCGACAAATATATCAAATCGTATTTTAACCGGCAGAAAATTTTCATCAGAAGAAAACCAGAAAGATACACCTTCCTCGGTTTTAAAAAGTCTGCCTTTTTCGGTAACGGGATTGAATTTGTGACATTTTATCCTTCCCGCCCTTGTTTTAACTTCTTCTGTTTCAACATATCTCATTCTGATCGGATAAAGCTCATCAGTAAACCATGTCATAATGGTTATCACGTCTCCCTTTTTTATGGTATCGATATGGGGAAGAACATGGTTTCTGAACCAGTAAAAACAGGAAATAATATCGTGAATACCCGGTTCTGTGACATGTACCCCGCTTATATCACTTGTCAGTATTGCCGAATCACTTCTTGTTTTATGATCAAAGTCAACAACATTATATCTCTTGTAATTGCCTTCGCTGATGTTTCTTATGGATCTTACCGGTAGTTCCGTAACGGGATCCATATAACTTTCATAAATATCAAGTACCCTGAAAAGAAGATCCACAAATCCAAGGGTTTTTCCCGTAAGTCTTGAATGCCAGACATGCTTCCCCGACAAGGTGTCATTGTTAAGCTCCAGCGTTGCCTCCCCGCCCGTAATAAATCCGTAATGAATGGTATACCGGACTTTTTCGCCGGGTTTATAGGCAGACACCTGAGTACTGGCTGAAAAAGGGAACAAAATCAGTACAACTGTTATCAGCAGTATTTTTTTCATTAGTTGTTTCAGAGACACTGGCAATTTTCAGACCAATTATTTTCCCAGGATATTCTTAACTGGCTTCGAAGTTAAAAAATCTTTCAGATAAAATGGTTCGAAATATGCCACATCTTCAAAATGATGCTGTGAATATGCTTCTGATGCAGGTCTGCACATTGATGATGCTGATATCCTGTAAGAGGTTTCAATGATGACATTATCCCTTTTTATGACATCCCGGCATTTGCCGGCACCGTCTCCAAAAAGAAAGATACGGAATGAAGCGGGAAATTCGCTGAAAGATTTTTCATTTATTATTTCTGCACTGGTTTTCCTTATCATTTTTCCATCGGAATCAAAGACTGCTGAATATACTTCCATCCTTCTTGCATCTGTCAGCGGACAAAAGAGATCATCCGGCATGAAGCTGTATTTTTCTTTTACAGATTCCCTGAATCCGTGGAACATTGAAAGGCTTGTTTCGATGCCGATAAGAGGTATTGAGGCTGCATATGCAATACCTTTGGCTACAGAAACCCCGATTCTGAGTCCGGTATATGATCCCGGTCCCTTGCTTACGGCAACCGCGTCAAGTGTGCCGGCATCCAGGTCAGCGGCAGCCAGTAATTCTTCGATAAAAACCGTGAGCAGGGAGGCATGTGATCGTCCTTCTTCACTCTCTTTGAGAGCGATCACCCTGTTGTCCCGGCAAAGTGCAACGGAACATATGTCGGTAGCTGTTTCAATACACAGAATCATTTCATTCAAAAATTTCAGGAACTGTTATTTACCCGGAGTCGTTATTTACCGGGAGTTAATATCTGCCGGGGGTTGTTGTTTACCTGGAGTTGTTATTTGCCGGGAGCCGTTATTTACCCGAACTTGTTACTTACTGAAAAGATCTTCTCTTTTTACTATTTCCACAAGAGTGCTGTCGGACAGCTTTTTGCTTATAGCACTGAAAGGTGCGGAAATGATTCTGGCACTATCTTCAATTCCGGAAAGGATTTCTATATATGAATTATCCTGAATACCTGTTCTTACATCCCTGGCAATTGCATATTTCCCGTCAGTGGCGAAGACCAGTGTCCGTATCTCATCCCTTGTTGTCCTAACGGTAACTATTGAAGTATCCAACCGGGTTGTGACCGCCTGAATGGGTACTGTGACAATGTTTTTCCTGGTTTCTGTCCGGATCTCTGCCGTTGTTGACATTCCGGGCCTGAGAGGATTGACTCCCGGTGAAGCCAGTTTCTGATAGGATTCCGGCAGTATGAAGATCTTAACATCGAAATTTGTTACCTGGTCAGCTGAGACACCTGTGGTTTTGGCTGAGTTGGCTATTTCAGTGACTACTCCTGTGAATTTCTCATCGAAATATGCATCTACCTCAATAAAGGAAGTATCACCCAGACTGACTCTTACTATATCATTTTCATTGACTTCCACCCGGGCTTCCATCCTCGACAGATCAGCTATCCGGAGCAGCTCCGTTCCGGCCATCATACTCGTTCCGGCAACCCTTTCTCCCAGCTCCACAAGAAGCATTGACACAGTACCATCCATCGGGGCATAGATTGATGTCTTGACAAGATTTTCATTTGCTTCCTTCAGGGATGCTTCTGAACTGAGTACAGAGAATTTTGCTGCGTCAACTTCTGCTTTGGCAACATTATATGATGCTTCGGCCTGTTCATACTCCGACCTGGAAATTGTTTCCTCCCGGAAAAGCTGCGAGGTCCTTTCAAAGGATAATTCGCTTTGTGTGAACTGTGCTTCTGCCTGAGTCAGCCTGGCGCGGGCAGAACTGATGGCGGCAACGGAACGGTCTCTCTGTGAGATATAGATATCCGGTTTGATCCTGATAAGCAGCTGACCCTTCGTTACCTGATCTCCTTCCCTTACGTTCAGCTCAACAATTTCACCGGAAACATCCGGTGATATCTTGACTTCCTTTTCAGGCTGGATCTTACCATTTGCAGTTATTGTTTCGGTTATCATACGCCTTTCGGCAAACTCAACAGCAACTTTTACCGTTGCAGCCTTTCCGAACCATCCGGCCTTTTTGCCGGCAACAGCCAGGATCACAAGGGCAAGCACCACGATTGTGAGGATCTTTAATATTTTATTGTTCTTCATTTTGAGAGTGATGATGAATTCGACAAATGATTGAGATTAAGAGGTATACCCTTATAAAAATCAAGAACCTTTGTCTTGAAAATAAATTCATATTTTGACTGTGCCATTTCTGACTGGGCTGTCAGCAACTGTGTCTTGGCAGCATTATAGTCAACCGGGGTAACCATTCCGACATTGAATTTCTGTTCGGTATATCTGAAGGATTCTTCCATGGACGTCACGGCCTTCATGCTGGCACTGTATTTCTTAAGGGCTGCCACGGCATCTGCCCGGGATTGCTGAATGGTTTTGTAAAGCTGTTTCTTTTCTGCCTCGAGTGAATACTGACTGTTTTCAATATTCAGTTTTGAGCCTGATATGTTTGTATTTACCTGCCAGCCATTGAGTATTGGCAGGTTAAGAGTGAACCCGAATCCGTAATTCAGATTATCACTCAGCTGTTCGGGAAAGGGATAATCACCGTAAAGCATTCCTTCTTCCGGATCAATACCAACAATTTTTTTTCTGATATTGGAATACATTGTACTGACTGAATGATTCATTGAAATCCTGGGGCTTCGTGCTCCCTGTGCAATTTTCAGCTCCAGCTCCCTTGCAGCCAGATTCATCTCGGCACTTTTTATTTCCGGCCGTATTGCAAGGGCTTCATTGTAGATATCTGTCACGTTACCCCAGATCACCTGCGAGGTGTCTATTCTTATTTCCGGGGTAAGGATCATGAATCCTTCAGGAGACTGGATTTCCAGCATTTGTGTAAGGTTAAGATAGGAAATCTCAAGCTGGTTTTTGAGGTTTATCAGCTGTAATTCCTCGCTTGCTGCCTGGGCTTCTATCTGGAGAAGGTTTCCTTTGGCAACACTTCCTGCTTCAAACATCCTTTTTGTTTTTTCAATCTGCTGATGCGTGATCTGAAGCTGGTTGTCAATGGTGTTGACAAGTTCACTGTTGAGAAGGATCTGAAGGAAAGCCAGGGCAATATTAAGTGAAATATTGTTTTTCAGACTTTCAAGATCAAGTTCACTTGAAAGAAGCTGGTATTTGTTTTTTCTTATGGTATTGTAATTCTGAAGACCATTGAAAATGTCCATGTTCCCTCCCAGGTAGAACTGGTTCGACTGCCCGTTCAGGTCAACATACTGGTATGTTGTCTGGTCGAGGGTGCGGTTGAATGAAAAATTATGGGAAGCCTGGCCATTGATGGAAGGCAGCAGCGTAAGCTTTGACTGGTTGAGGTTGTTTTCCTGGAACCTGGTCTGAAGTACCTGTTGCTTTATCTGAATATTATTGTCAATAGCATACTGTATGCATTCTTCAAGTGTCCATATCTTTTCCTGGGAACGGACAAGTCCGGCAGATGCGGAAAGAAGGACAAGCATTAAAAACAATATCTTTTTCATCTGGATAACTGGTTTATTTTGTCCGCAACGGATTATCATGATCAAAGTGTTGTGTGTGCTGCATTTTGGGAACAGAATAATTTAAAGCGGTTGCGGCCTTTTTCGGCTTACGAAGATAAATATTCTGCTTAATAAATCTTGCCTGTTTTTTTAAAAGATGCTTGGCTATCATTATTTTTTGACAAAAAATTTTTAAAAAATGACTATCTTGTCAGACCTATTTACAAACACTTAAAAATATGTTACATTATAAGGAATTAGGATTAGTGAATTCGAGGGAATTGTTTAAGGATGCCATGAAGGGTCAATATGCAATTCCTGCATTTAATTTCAATAATCTCGAACAAATGCAGGCCATCATCAGTGCTTGTGTGGAGACAAAATCTCCGGTTATTCTTCAGGTTTCAAAGGGTGCCCGTCAATATGCCAATCAGACGCTTCTGCAATTTCTTGCACAGGGAGCGGTGGCTTATGCAAAGGAACTTGGTCATGAGATACCCATTGTGCTGCATCTCGATCATGGTGATACATTCGAGACCTGTAAATCATGTATTGAAACAGGATTTTCCTCGGTGATGATAGACGGATCACATTTCCCCTATGATGAGAATGTCAGGATTACTAGAGAGGTTGTCGAATATGCTCATAAGCATGATGTAACCGTTGAGGGGGAACTGGGTGTTCTTGCAGGTATTGAAGATGAAGTATCAGCTGAACATTCAACCTATACAAAACCTGAAGAGGTAGAGGATTTTGTGAAGAAGACCGGGGTTGATTCACTGGCAATATCCATAGGTACTTCTCACGGAGCTTTTAAGTTCAAGGTAAAACCGGGAGAACTTCCACCTCCTCTCCGCTTCGATATTCTTGAGGAATGTGAAAAGCGCATTCCGGGATTTCCAATAGTGTTGCACGGAGCTTCTTCCGTACCACAGGACATTGTTGCCGAGATCAATAAATATGGAGGAAACCTGGAGAATGCAGCAGGTGTGTCCGAAGATCAGCTTCGAAGGGCTGCACAGATGGCTGTCTGCAAAATAAATATCGACAGTGATGGCCGTCTTGCCATGACAGCCGCGGTACGCAAGGTACTGACGGAAAAGCCTGCCGAATTCGATCCGCGTAAATATCTCGGACCGGCACGTGACAAACTAAGAGAACTTTATAAGCATAAGATAATAAACGTACTGGGAAGTGCCGGCAAGGCATGAGAGGATCAGTTTGTCCTGACAGTATGAG
>JAAYJR010000021.1 GCA_012522835.1 Bacteroidales bacterium | reverse complement strand
TCAGCATTAAGTTCAAGGCTTTGTCCGCTGCCCTGTGATTCGGTTAGTGTACCTTCCACTGCAAGGGCAGTTCCTGTATTAACTGTCTTTAAAAGTTGTTCCCCGAATTTGTCTGTATCGGCTACTACCTGAATGCTGGATATGGCAGAACCATCATTAATATTGATGAAGGTTACGTTTTTACTGGCTCTTTTTGTTCTGACCCAGCCTTTTACCAGTGATTTATCACCGGGTTTACCATTTTTCAGTATCTCTTTTACTTTCTCTCGTTTCATGATTGGCAATATGAGAATTAAAGGTTACAAAAGTATATGTTTATCATGATTTTCTCACAGAAGAGAATCATATTTTTGGTTTTTGCTAAATTTATTAAAAAAGCCATTCGCACAATTGCGAACAGCTTTTTACAAGGTTGATTGATTTATGTAGTGGTTTTCCGGACTTTTCACCGGAGCCAGGTTTACGACTGCTCCAATGTTCCGGGAACCGGAATAGTGGCTTTTTCAATATAGCCAATATTACCCATTATATATTTTTCAGGTCCTAATTTCATGTCCGAGTTCATCATCTCTTCATAAGTTACCTCTTTTCCGGTATATGCCGAAACCCTTCCCATGATAGCCACCAGGTTTGTGATGGCGGTCTGCTCGGCCTCATTAACAGGAATGTCTTTTCGTATACAGGTTACCAGATCTATATGCTCCTGTACGTAAGGGCTTATTTCCGAGGCCTCGGCAACAAACAGCTGATTTCCTGATGCATCAACAATTTGTGGTTTATGGCCTGTTGTTGTCGCAATAGCTTTTGTTCCGTGGAAGATCTCGTAAACACCGTTGGCACAACCGTTGATCTGGCGACAGGTACTGTGCATATGGCGGCCATCTTCATAAACATAATCTACACTGAAATTATCATACTGGTCGCCGGTAACCCTTCTTTGTCTTGAGCCAAACCCAAGAGCTTTTACTGGATGGGTGCCCAGATACCAGGTGGCTACATCGAGGTTATGAACATGCTGTTCAACAATATGGTCACCTGACAGCCAGCACCAGTTTACCCAGTCACGTATCATCCATTCCATTTCACTCCAGTCAGGATTATTATCGCGATGCCATAATTTGCCACCATTCCAGTAAACATTGGCCGACACAATATTTCCAATAGCATTATTATTGATCTCCTTAAGAAGATTAATATAACTGTGTTCGTGTCTTCTCTGGGTTCCTGTGATAATTTTTAATCCCTGTGCATCAGCCATTTTTGCAGCTGCTATCACCTGCCGTGCACCAGCCGGATCTACGGCAACGGGTTTTTCCATGAACACATGTTTACGTGCCTTTACTGCAGCTTCAAAGTGTTCAGGCCTGAATTTCGGAGGAGTAGCCAAAATAACTATATCTACATCTGAATCAATTACTTTTTCAAAAGCATCAAAGCCTATAAAGCATTTTTCCTGAGGAAGATCAATACCTTTTTGCTCTTTGAGTTTATTTTTAAGGTTATCTATCCGGTCCTGGAATACGTCACCAAGCGCTGTTATGGTAAGTCCCGGGCCTGCATCAAGGAAGTTCAGTGCTGCGCCTGATCCACGGCCGCCGCATCCGATAACCCCTGCTTTTAATTCTTTGCCTTCCGGCGCTTTATCCAGTAGAGGGGGAAGATTTAATTCTCTTGGGGTCCAGTCATATTTCCCGGTTACATCAGTTCCTCCGCCTCCTTTGGAACAGCCTGTAAATGTTCCCAGTCCCATAGCTCCCGCTGCACCCACTGCGGCTGCACCGGTTAAAAATTTCCGTCGTGAAAAATTATTGTTGCTCATGATATAATGTTTTAGTTAAATTTAGGATTTAAAATTAGTTAATTTTTCCGGTTTTTTCATCAAATTCGCAAACAACTCTGAAGCTAATGAAATTACAGTCTGACAACCACCATTCGCTTTTAGGCATTTGAGGGGCAGTTTTTAACCAATCCTCAGTTTTTGTGTAATCCCTGGATGCTGATCTCACTTCACCAACATGGCTTCTGAATGAACCGCCCCTTATAACATATTCTTCTCCCGACGATGGGCCTTTTGGATCAACTGTGCCATCAGTCAGCTTTTCGTAAGCATCTTCAGCAT
This sequence comes from Bacteroidales bacterium, assembly GCA_012522835.1. Lineage (GTDB taxonomy): Bacteria > Bacteroidota > Bacteroidia > Bacteroidales > Prolixibacteraceae > JAAYJR01. The sequence goes on along the minus strand of JAAYJR010000021.1, from coordinate 1,223 downwards.
ACCAGTCGGAGCAATATTCAGCAGCATTGCCCAGCATATTTTTTAATCCGTAAGGATTTGGTTCAACCACATCCGGTGTCTCAGTTTTAGCCTGGCTGTTGCCGGCATAAATAATATATTTGTTTATCAGGTCATTTGATTTTCCAAACAGTTTTCCAAAAAATCCTTTTTCCGAAAAATCTTTTGGATTTCCTTCAAAGAAAAAAGGTGTTTCTGTTTTGCCGCGTGCAGCATACTCCCATTCTGCTTCTGTCGGCAGGCGGTAAGTTTTTCCGGTGACATGTGACAGCCATTTGCAATATGTTTCGGCTGCATGGTGTGTCATCGTGATAGCAGGCCTGTTGCCAAGTCCCCAGTTCTGGTCAGGCTGCCCGTAAGGCGGGGTCGGCCCGGTTATTGCATCAACTTCAGTTTCAGTCCGCGTGCCCTCAGTATCAGTAGACCTTCCTTCAGCTGCTGTGGCACCGTAGAATGCAAGGTATTCATCCCAGGTAACTTCAATCTCTGCCATAAAGAAGGGGCTGATTTTCACCTCCTTCTGTGGCCATTCGTCAGGCTTATTCAACTGCTCTTCTTCAGGACTGCCAATTTTAAATGAACCGCCCGGGATTGCCTTCATATTAAAGGAGATGCTTGTTTTAGGTATAGTTTCTGTAAAGTCTTCGTGTGAATTTATAACTGCTGCCTCTGTGAACAGCTCCTTTGCTTCGGCTCCTGTGCTGCCAAATTCTACATTAACAGCATGAAGTGCGTTTGGATCATAATGGCCAACGTTTAAATGACAGTTTATACATCTGAGCTCATCCTCATTTTGTGAATAGTACAGATGGGCATCCTGCCCGTCTTTGGTAAGAGTCAGCGGAAAAAGATTGATGTGGCAGTCAAGGCAGGATTCTTTGAAAACATGGTTTTGTGCATATTCAAGTGTCGATTTCAGTTCCCAGTTATAGTCTGCACTATCTTTGAATACCAGTCCGTAAACATCCCTGACCGCAGCAATTATTTTCTCCTTCAGATATCCCTGTCCCTTAGGGGGCAGATGGCATTCAACACAATCAGTATGAATGCCTGACGGTGTATCATAGTGTAAAGATAATTTCCATGAATCGAAAACGTGAGGATGTACATGGCATATTTCACATGATTCATTTGTTGAGGTATTGTCCATCAATTTGTTGAAATAAATTGCAAAGAGCAGTCCCAGTGCAAAACCCGCAAAAAGT
>JAAYJR010000306.1 GCA_012522835.1 Bacteroidales bacterium | reverse complement strand
TTTACATTTAACCCTGAAAACAAAGTGAAAAACTGGCGGCAGAAGGAGAATATAAAAAGAAACGGCAATCTCTATCCCACTCACGGACTTGGCCCTGTATGCCAGATAATGGATATTAATAACGGTGATAAGATGGATTACCTGGTGTCTGTTTCGGGCAACGACTTTATGATGAAGGATGTATACAATAACGCAGCACAAGAGGATGAGTTCTGGAAACCTTTTGCTGAAAAGGCTTCAAAAGCACACAGAGGTAATATGAATACCACTACAATCAAAACATTCAGAGGCCGTACAATAATGTTGCAACACGATATAACATCCCCTAATGTCTATTCCAGAATTCATAAAGTAAGCGGGACAAAAGCAGCTGCCCTGAAATACCCGCTGCCACCAAAAATTTCAATCGGCCATGAGTGGGTCACCCCGGAAAAATATCTGGAACTGGAAGAGAAATTTACACCTGAAATAACAAAAAAAGTTGGAGAAATGGCCAAAAAGGTTGGAGGTCATGGTGGAATGGACTTCCTGATGGACTGGAGGCTGGTTGATTGCCTGCGTAACGGACTGCCTCTCGACATGACAGTCTATGATGCTGCATTATGGAGTGCAGTGGGACCGCTTAGCGAATGGTCAGTTGCCCACCGGTCAAGCCCTGCAGATATACCTGACTTTACCTGCGGCTCATGGAAAACTAATAAACCACTGATGGATATTAATCTGATGAAGGGTGGCAATACAAAAATGATATAGTATAAATTACTCCGGCGGTTTTACATGGATTATTTGTAATAATGGCTTTATTACCTGCATGAGCAGGAAGCCTGAAGTAAATAACTTTTTTAAATAAAAATTTATATGAAAAAATTTAAACTTTTTTTGACAGCTTTTTTAATAATTCCTTTCCTGGTTTCAATGGCACAGGATGATATGTTATGTGTTGGCCATCACTGGACTCCTGATGAGGCTAACCTCAAAATGAAGGAGTTTGCATCAACCTGGAACGATAAGGCTTCATGGGAGAAACGTGCCCGGATGATAAGAGAGACCATAATTAAAGGGATGAAACTTGATCAGATGCCTCCCATTACCGGTAACTTCAATGCCCGGATCACAAACAGCAGGGAGTTTGATGGTTATATTGTTGAAAATATAAGACTTACAAGCTTCCCGGGCTTTTATATAACCGGAAATCTTTACAGGCCTGCAAATTCGAAAGGTAAAAACGCTGCTGTTCTTTCTCCCCATGGCCACCTGAAAGATAAACGATTGAAGGAGGATGTCCAGTACAGATGTGCAGTGCTTGCCAAAATGGGAGCTGTGGTGCTTGCTTATGATATGATTGGCCACGGCGATTCACACCAGGTTGATGCACATGGAATGCCAATCGCTATGCTGCTGCAGACATGGAACAGTAAACGTGTGTTAGAATATCTGATCTCCAGGCCTGACGTTGATTCTGAACGGATAGGCATTACAGGCGGGTCAGGCGGGGCAACCCAGACTTTTATACTAACTGCTATCGACGACAGGATAACAGCATCAGTGCCCTGCGTGCAGGTATCAGCTCATTTTTTCGGAGGATGTGTCTGCGAGAGCGGTATGCCAATTCATAAAAGTAAAAACCACCAGACCAATAATGTGGAATTTGCAGCTTTATGTGCCCCACGACCTTTATTGTTGATTTCCAACGGAAATGACTATACCAGAAATACACCGCGGGTGGAATATCCCTATATACAAAAGGTATATGCATTATACGATGCCGAACATAAGGTGGAAAATGCCCATTTCCCGGCAGAAAAACATGATTACGGTTATTCTAAAAGGACAGTTATGTACAACTTCTTTGCACATCACCTGAAACTGAGCACTGGAAGAGTTTCCTGGGAACCTACAGTAAATGAGGATTTTGTTACTATCCTGCCGGAAAATCAGTTAAGGGTATATACTGACGAAAATCCAATGCCTGCTGATGCACTCAAGGGTAATGAAGCAATTATGGAATATCTAAATTTAGATTAACCTGTTAATTATCAATTCAATAAATTACACTTACGAAATGAATAAAAAGATCACACGCAGCCAGTTTATCGGTTCATCAATTGGGCTCACTGTTTTGTCATCTTCAAAACTATTCGGCAGTTCACTTGACAGCTTAATGGAACCATACCGGGAAGCATTCTCAAGGAATGCAGAAATGCAATCCTCTTATGATACCGCCCTGAATATACTAAAACCTACTAAGGCGCAACTGGAACACGGATTGGAATTACATAAAAACTCACTTGTTTTCGATACTTATGGCTTCCAGCCAACAGCGGCTTTGGATGGCGCTGCAATTGCAGATGCCATAAACGATAAAGCATCACCTCTCGAAATCCAGGACCTGTCAGAGGAGATGCGGATGACCCGTTTTATTAATATTGAAAAAGAGAGAAAAGAGTATGAGAATGCATGGTTAGCCTCCGGGGTCACTTGTGTTTTTCAGAATGCCGGGGAAGAGGGGAATGCTATTGAAAGATTGTTAAAAAGACTCGCCCGCTTTACATACTCTACCGATATGATGAAAAATTTCATCAGCAAGGCTGTTACACCTGAGGATATCATAAAGGCTAAAAGTGATAACAAACAGGTTCTCTATTTCAGCGGAAATGGAGTTCCCCTTCCTCAGGACTGGGTTAATGTTGAGGAGGAACTGAGGTTTATCAGAATTTTCTATCAGCTGGGAATAAGAATGATGCACCTGACATACAACCGTCGGAATATGATAGGTGACGGGTGTGGGGAACCGGCTAACGGCGGACTCAGTGATTTTGGCCGCAGTGTGGTAAAGGAGATGAACCGTGTGGGTGTTATCGTGGATATTGCCCATTCAGGATGGCAGACAAGCCTGGAAGCTGCAAAAATATCAGATAAGCCTGCTGTTGCAAGTCATAGCTGTGCAGCTTCAGTGAATAAAGTGATAAGGTCAAAACCGGATGAGGTAATCAAAGCTCTTGCCGACTCGGGAGGTTTTATAGGAATTTGCTGCATTCCCCGATTTTTGGGTGGGACAGGTGATATTGCAGCTTTAATGAAACATATTGATTATGTGGTTAAAAAATTTGGAGCTGACTATGTGACAATTGGCACTGATCACGGACACTCCTCAAAATTTAATGCTGAAGAGAATAAAATTATTTCGGAACGGTCAAAAAGAACACCTTCCCGCACACGGTGGGAAGCACTGTGGCCTGATGAAGGACCATTTACCACAAAGGCGGAAATGCAGACAAGTATGGCCTGGACCAACTGGCCTCTCTTTACGGTCGGACTGGTACAATTGGGTTATTCAGATCATGATATTCAAAAAATAATAGGATTAAACGCAATAAGAGTAGCAGAAAAGGTATTTAAATCATGAATAGATTTTTATTAAAAATTTGGTGCTTATCTCTTCTGATAACAACAGGGATAAACAGTTATGCACAGGATGATATGCTATGTGTGGGATATCACTGGACACCTGACGAAGCAAATTTAAAAATGAAAGAGTTTGCTTCCTCCTGGCATGACCGGCAGACATGGGAGAATCGTGCTGATATGATCAGAGAGGGAATTATTAAAGGAATGAAACTGGACCAGATGCCAGAAATAAAAGGCAATTTTAATGCGCAAATTACTAATACCCGGGAATTTGACGGATATATTGTTGAAAATATAAGGATTGAAAGTTTTCCGGGATTCTATATAACTGGAAATATTTACCGGCCCTCTAACCCAAAAGAAAAAAATCCTGCCGTCCTGTGTGCCCACGGCCACGGTGAAAACCAACGTTTTAAAGAAACACGGCAATACCAGGGGGCAGTGCTGGCACGTATGGGTGCCATTGTAATTGCATACGACATGGTTGGCCATGGTGAATCTCATCAGGTCACCTCTCACTCAATCCCTGTTGCACTGCTGCTCCAGACCTGGAACAGCAGACGGGTTCTGGAATACCTGCTGTCCCGTCCGGATGTTGATCCTGAAAGAATAGGAATGACCGGTGGCTCGGGAGGTGCAACACAAACATTCATACTGGCCGCAATCGACGACAGGATAAAAGTTTCAGTGCCGTGTGTACAGATTTCAGCTCATTTCTTTGGAGGCTGTATTTGTGAGAGCGGCATGCCTGTCCATAAAAGCAAAAATCACCAGACTAATAATGTTGAGATAGCCGCATTGTGTGCGCCCAGGCCGATGCTGGTAATATCCAATGGAAATGATTGGACAAGAAATACTCCGCAAATTGAATATCCCTATATACAAAAGGTATATGCATTATACGATGCCGAACATAAGGTGGAAAATACTCATTTCCAGGCAGAAAAACATGATTATGGATATTCTAAACGTGCTGTGATGTATAACTTTTTTGCATTTCACCTTAAGCTGAATTCCGGAAGGGTAACCTGGTCGCCAACAGTTAGCGAAGATTTTGTCACTATTCTTCCTGAAAGTCAGTTACGGGTTTATACAGATGATAACCCAATGCCATCAGATGCAATTATGGGAGATGATGCAATTATGAACTATCTCAACCTTAAATAAATTTCTTACAAATTCGCAGGAGGTTTGACTGAGTTCCATTAAAAAAATCAAAATAAATTTTTTTTTGACTGTTTTTTATTCATTATAGCTAATTTGCCGGAAAATTATCTTTTTACGGTATTTTTACAATCTATAATTAAAAAAAAAATTAAACA
>JAAYJR010000430.1 GCA_012522835.1 Bacteroidales bacterium | reverse complement strand
CGCTCATCATAAGCTGCAGTCCATAATGCCATTTTCCCGTTTCTTGAGAGGCCTGTCAGTGCAATTTGCTGTTTATTTACATTATCCAGAGTATATAAGTAGTCAATAGCCCTCGATGCAGCCCATCCCCAACGCATCAGTGCACTGAAATCATAATCAGGCCACCATAATTCTTCATACGCTTCACTGTCATCGGGATACCCATATTTAGGGTCAGTTGCCGTAAACCGGCAGGCAACATACCCACGTCTGACGGCAGCCTGTACCCAGTCGTACCTGTCCTTTTTCCATGGACAAATAAATACTGGAAACGGCCCTTCGCCGGGAGGAATAAGCAAGTTAACATGAAGTTGTGCTTTATTCCCGGGGCCAAAAGTCAGCAAAATAGTCCTCTCTGTAAGAGGACCGGTTTTTTTCTCATCAATAACCTCTGCCTTCAAATTTTCAGGAGTCGGGGGTATGGTTCCGGTAATCCAGTGTTGTGCAAGCCTTTTCATCTCTGCACGTTTCCTGGTCCATTGCTCCATGGTGACAACCGGAATATTCTCACCTCCCTGATCCAGGACCAGCGGATCGGGAAGAAAAGGCAGGGCGGGCATTTCATCAAAATCCGGAGGAAGTTCACCTGTCCTTTTCAACCATTCACCCCAGTTTCTGTCTTCAGGAGATACATGAGGAGGGGGAGTTCCCGGCAACTGGTCACCGGGTCCCTGAGTACGGTCCTCAGGCAAAACCTTTATTAACTGCTGAAGATAATCACCGCGACTCATATCCTTTTGTCCGGATACCATTACAGATAAAAAAAGAGAGCATCCTATCAGTACTTCTCTTAAAGATAACCCATAAATACTATTAACCATCTTTCGGAATTTATATATTAACATATTTGATCATTGCTTAGTTATCCACTTAATCATATAATTTACCATTTCAGGTGAAAAGCGGTTATAATCTTCAGGTACAAATAATTCCGGATTTTCACTATTTTTATAAAGGCCATATACTTTTCTGACATCATTCACACACTTTTTTATATCATCTGTATCGGCATACTGATCCCATGAAGGGGCTATAATAAGCACCGGACGCGGTGCAATACATCCCAGGATTTCATCAAAATCGTAGGGGATCCTGTTCTCCGTTCCTGCAAAGAAACCCAGACGGGGCAATAATCCGTGAAGATGGGAATATCCGTATATTCCTTCGGCAGTTTTCCCGGCTGTATCAGACCTCATAGGAGTAAAACCGCAGACAGAAGCCACACCTGCTATACGGTCATCCATCGCAGCGCTGTACAAAGCAACTGTACCTCCCAGTGAATAACCGGTAACAAATATTTTTTCACTGTCCAGATATTCCAGTTCTGAAAGTGCATCAACCGACCACCGCACATCAGCCACCATCCTGCCCAATTTTGACCAGTGAGGAAATCTTTCATAAAAAAGCCTGCCCTCCTCAATTCTGGTACCGAATCCTATCTGGTCAAATGAATAAACAGCGAATCCCTGCTTCAGAAAGTTATCAAGCAAAGGTTGAAATCTCCGCCCAAAACCGGTGGGATATGCATATTCATGAATAAATATCACTACAGGATATTTTTTACCTGCCACCTGCCCTTCCTGCATTTCAGGAAAATAGAGAGTTCCAAAACCCATATCCTCAGAACTGATCCCTTTTTTTACGGTAGGCCTTACAACTAATCCGCGCATATAATCAGGCTGGATTCCGGGGCCTGTTGATGGAGGTTCATCGCCCATCGCCCACTCAATATTACCTTTGATGCCGGCAACCTTTTCCTGCCAGCCGGACGGGCTATCGATAATTTTTCCGTCTGGTTTTTTTAAAAGATCACCTGCATTTTTCACAGGATATATAAGCGGATCTATATGCTCTCCACTCATTCCCAGCCATTTGGAAAAACTATAATTATAATAAAGCTTATTTTCCGGTTTAATTTCGCCTCTTCCGAATACGTAGTCAAAGAAGTCAAGGTATCGTTCTATATCCCTTGCTGCAGGTGCATGCAGTCCATGTCGCAGGTCAAGTGCTATTTTATCTGCGGCACCCAGAAAATCATAAGCCTTTTTAGCCGAAAGATAAGCCTGTTCAATACCCCAGGGATTACCCTGGTCTTCAAATACCGAAGATGTAAGCATCAGTCCCCTGGGTGCAACCAGTGCCATCAGCAGATTCTGGTCAACGGGAAGCTTATTCTCCCGTCCCACAAAAAAACGAAGCCGCGGATGGAGCCAGTATGGAAAGTTCCAGGTGATCTCGGCAATCGATTCATTATCATACTTCTCATTTGTATACCTGAAAGGATCCTCTGATCCGGTACCCCCGCTGATCGGAATAACAGCCTTTATCCTTTCATCATATGCAGCGCCCATAAGTGCCTGCTTCCCATTGCGTGAAAGTCCGGTAAGTGCAATCTGGTCCTTATTAACATTTTGCAGGGTATATAAATAATCAACTGCTCTTGAGGCTGACCACCCCCAGCGCATCAAAGTGCTGAAATCGTAGTCAGGCCACCAAATTTTTTCAAACTCCTCACTATCGTCAGGATATCCATACTTAGGGTCTCTTGCAGAGCACCGGCAGCCAATATAGCCCCGCCTGACAGCCGCCTGCACCCAATCGTACCGGTCCTTTTTCCATGGACAGATAAATACCGGGAAAGGGCCTTTACCGGGAGGTATAAGCAGGTTTAAATGCAGTTGTGCCTTATGGCCGGGCCCAAATTTCAACAAGACTGTCCTTTCAGTGAGCGGGCCTGTCATTTTTTCTTCAATTATTTCTGCGATCAAATTTTCAGGAGGCGGAGGGACCGTTCCTGTAATCCAATGTTGTGCCAGCCTTTTAATCTCCTCTCTTTTCTGCTTCCACTCTTCAACAGTAGTAACAGGAATATTTTTTCCGCCCTGGTCAATGATCAGGGGATCTGGAAGAAACGGAAAATTTGGCATCTGATCAAAATCAGGCGGCAGCTCCCCGGTTCTTTTTACCCAGTCACCCCAGGTGAAGTCCTCCGGTGATACATGTGGAGCAGAAGTTCCCGGCACATGATCTGCAGGACTCTTGTAGCGATCAGCAGGCAGCGATTTTATCAACTGTTGCAGATACTCTTGTCTGCTCATATCTTTCTGGGCTGCAACATAGAATGAAACAAAACACAATCCGACAGTAATTGCAATTGTCTGGGATATTGATAATTTTTTCATATGGATATTAATATTATAATTAATAATCAACTATTTATAAAAAAGCCTTTGTCCTAAATATCCGGACCAATACAGCAATGAACCCTCATCTCTGCCTTATCCATTGCCGTTGGCTTCAGCCGGCGGATCAATACAGCACTGAACCCTCATCTCTGCCTTATCCATTGCCGTTGGCTTCAGCCAACGGATTCAGAGGGCCATATAATATAATAAATTTCCCTGCATTATTATGCATCCGTTCACTGAAGTGAACGGCAATGGATAAGGTATTGAACCACTGACTGCTACATCGGAGCCCTATCTCTTGCCGTTGGCTTCAGCCAACGGACCAATATAGCACTGAACCCTCATCTCTGCCCTATCCATTGCCGTTGGCTTTAGCCGGCGGATTCAGAGCCATGAACAATATGACCCCCATCGCAGCCTCATCAATCTTCATCCTGATAAAAATCCCTCTTCAATTTGGCATATAGTTTTTTATATTTTTGAAATTTCTCAGAGTAAAGATCATTTCCCCGGGGTAAAATAACCTGGCCCGGCTTCACCCATCTGTCAATGATCTCATCTATACCAATGTTATCATAAGCCGCTTTAGCCAGGATTGCCGCTCCCCTGCAGCCGGCTTCAGTAATATCAGGAGTTGTTATTGGCTTATTAAGGATATCAGACTTAAGCCTTATCAACAGGTCAGATTTTGCTCCCCCTCCGATAGCCCGCAACTCATTAACTATATATCCGGCCTGTTCAAGTATCTCCAGGCTCAGCTTTATTTCAAAAGCCACACCTTCAATCAAAGCTTTCAATATTTCTCCCCTGGTAGTTGACAGGTCAAGTCCCAGTATAGTCCCTTTAACCGCAGTATCAAAATAGGGAGTTCCTGAAGGGGTAAAATAGGGAAGCACTAACAATCCGGTTGGCGCAGCAGGCATCTGTTTAAGCAGCAGCTCATACGGATCGGCATTTTCTATTTTGGCAATCTCTTTTTCCCGCTGTCCGAACTCATCGCGAAACCATTTTAGCAAGTTCCCTCCCGTAAGGCTAAGTGCAAGAGTTGCATATAATCCCGTTGCAGCATGATCGTATGTACAAAAATTATATTTACGCAGCTCTTCGCTAAAGACCGGCTTTTCAAATGCAGGAGTAATACATTCAACCGTACCACTGGCATATACAGCCACCCCCGGCTTAACGGCCCCGGCACCAAGGGCGGAACAGGGCTGGTCATGACCACCGGTAACAACAGCGACCTTACCAGACAGGTTAAGCTGATTTGCAATACCCTCATCCACATACCCAGCAATCCGACCCGAGGGCAAAGGCACAGAAAGCTGCTCCTTCCTGATCCCGATACTTTCAAGGATCTTCTCACTCCAGCAATGCTCCCTGACATCAAAAAGCATAGTCCTGCCCGCAAGGGACCAGCTGATTGCCGGACTTTTAATTCCCAAACGATATTGAAGCAGGTCTTCAAAGCATAAGATCCTGTGGCATCTTTCCCAAACTTCAGACATATTATCTCTTACCCACAATAATTTAAAAAGTGAGAACATCGGGTGTGAGGTATGACCTGTAATCTGATAAAGCTTCTTATCACCAAACTCTCCGGTCCAGCTCTTTACATAAGGATCTGCCCGGGAATCGGACGAGACAAAGGCATTACATAATGCACTCCCCGATCTGTCGAGCATTGTAAAAGCCTCACCCTGACTTGAAATGCCAATACTTTCAACCGATCCGGGCGGAACAGCCGATACAGATTCTTTGATAACTTCAAAACATTTAGATATTACCTCTTCTGTATTCAGCTCCACCCATCCCGGATTGTCAGATATGGTGTCATACTCCCTGTAAGTCAAGGAGACCTGCACTCCGTTATTATCAAATATAACTGATTTACAGCCTGTGGTGCCAATATCTATTCCTAAAAAACAGTTCATTATAAATACCACAGGTTAAAATATTCAGCGACAATCTCTTTCATTTTGTTAAAAATAATATCCTGGCGATAGACAGTAGTATAGTGAGACAAAGAGGTAACCCCCGACAAGCCGGCCTTAGCTCCAAGCAGCTCCTGCTCTTTTAACTCCGACAACATGTCCCTGTCAACTATTTTCGCGATATTCTTAATCATCTCTTCTGCAAGAGCAGGCGAACTGTCCCTTTCAAGGGCCGTCCATATATTCACTTTAGCTATTCCGTCATCATAAAGAGACCCGATCTGGTCATTACCTACCGAAGAGGTACCGTGCAAAACCAGTTTCGGTCCGGTAACCTTACTTATTTCACGGGCCAGATTGCTATGATACTTAAGATCTTTCTTATTAGCCCTGTGCTCTGTTCCCAGGTTTGCCACAATAAAGTCGGCGCCGGTTCCTTCGAGATATTTAACTGCAGACTCAGGAGTGGTTAATTTACTCACTTCACTGCCTGTTGCATCGACAATTTCATCACATGCCCCCTCAATAACAATTTCACTCCTGTGTTTTTCAACAAATTCAGCAGTTCTGGCAATATTCTCATCAAATGGCAATGTTGATGCATCATACATTATCATTGAGAACTTATTCATATCCCAATGAAGCAGGGGCAGGTCATTATCCCATTGGGTATGATCCAGATGGATCATGACATTCAGCTTTTCAAAAGGGGACCCTTTGGCAGTGAGCACCTCAATATCTGCACAAAAAAGTTTCAATCCGATATCCCACAATTTGGTATGTGTATAGTTTGCCGACTGGCTCCTGTGACTGTACTGGTTAGTAATCGCTATTGTAACCGGAATATCAGGTTTCCCGGTTTTTGTGCTATACTCCAGAGCAGCTGCCAGAACAGCTTCTGTCGTAGTAAGGTTTTCGCTCCCAAAGCAGGGTATAACCCATCTCTTTTGCGAAGCTTCGGAGTATATATCTAAAACATGCTGTCTGTCAAGTATTAAAGGCATAGTTCTTTAAAAAAGTTTAAAAATAAAAATCTGTCATTCATCAATAATTTTCCAAAGAAATTTCCAATTAAAAGTATCCTTTGGAAGAACACTTAAAAATTGTTCATATTGATGGTTTCCACTACAAAGCAATTGGCTTTATCCCGGCCAATTCACAAAAAGCTTTTAAATCCTCATAAAGATGTTCTCCATACCCAAGACAGGCGTACTCATTGTTCCATGACTGCAACAGTTTGTCGATATCGCAATGAGCCTTAACAAATCCATGTGGCCAGAACGGGATACCACATTCATCTTTCCGGGCTTCGATCTCATCAGCCGGTGGTTCAAAAATTGAACATTTTGTTATTACCATCTCAAATTTACCTTCATTTCGTCCCAGCCTTGCCAGGACACCCTCTCCCACTTTGCATATAAGCTTTACAGAAAGTCCGCCCGCCCCGCCTTCTGTAGGAATTCCATGTCCGGCAAATCCGGCAGGGCCCAACTTTCCGGCCAGTGAAGGTGGACATGCCCCGTCACCTATAATTTTAATTTCATTATTTGATTTATCGACATGCTGCAGGTCTCCGTAATATACAGGCTGACTACTCAGGTCAGTCAGGCATTTAACCGTCAGGGCAGTATTAAAATCTCCCAATGTAGAGGTTCCCGTTCCATCTTCCAGCATCATACTCTGCGCAAAGCAGGTAGCGCTGTATTCGTCACCAAGTCCGGGGAATGACTGTATGGTATAAAAATCCCATTCGTTCTTATTTACCAGTTTTTTTATTGCCAGATAAAGGCTTATAGAGCGGTCAGACTGCTCATCATCCGGAACAGGTTCAGCAAAAAATTTCTGAATCTTTGTTCTGGCTTCCCTTATCTCCTCTTTAGTTACAGCTTTAGCAGTACTTAACAGTTCTGTCGTGTCTCTTGAGTCAATATCTATACCAAACATCTTCATCCACTGCGACGGGTCAGCAGCTCCGCATGTCTGTCCCATACCCCTGCCACCAAATGTACCTATAGTGCTCATATTCAATAATTTTTTCATAGCGCTGGCACGACAGTAGGAAGTGATCTTTTCGATCTCTGCTGGATCGTCATAACTGCCATATACAAACCTGTGCTTAATGCCAATTTCCTTCATTGCACCCTGCATCACCAGTCCACCGACCGGCCTCCATCCCTGCGAACCGGGATTAGTCCATAACACAATACCCTTGCCCGTTGCAGCAAAATCGCGCACTGCCGCAATCATATGTGCAGACCATACCCAGGTACCCGAAAACAGGATGACAGCATCAATATCATCCTGCTTTTTATATTTTGCAAAGCACTCCTTTGCCTCTTTCTTTGATGCCAGAATAGTCTCATATCCATCAAGTTCAAGTCCTGCCTTTTTAAGTGCTTCCTTTGCATTACTAATTAATTTACTGTCAATGAACGGAGTACCCATCGGATCCTGAAGTCCGTCTTTATGAACTCCGAAAACTATAAATCCTGCTTTTGCTTTAATCATAATATTATATTTTTGTATTATTCTCTTTTGACAAGAAACTATAATGAAGGTATTAACTTCAGGATATTCTTATAATAAATTTTTTCAAGCACCTCTCCGGGCAGCCCAATTCCGCATATTGGCCATCGTGCCCTGTTAAATGTTCCGTCATAATCAGGTGAATAAAAAGATTCGTCATAAGTTTCCAGAAATCTGAAATAGCATCTGTACATATCTGCTGAACTATCTGTGTTTGCAGGCATATCAGTTCCGAAAATTATCCTGTCCTGATATTTCATAAAAAATTCTCTCGAAGAATAAGGCTGGCGTCCCAGTTCATCAAGCCTGGCTGAAAAATCTATAAAGACATTCTCATTATCATCCAACAGACGGGCAACATACCCCAGATTTTCAGCATGATTCGCCACATGAGGCAAAATAAAAACAGTATCCTGATGTCTTTTCACCAGGTTATCTCTTCTCTTTAACAATTCAGTTTCACGTGGATACTTTTTATCAGCAAAACTCCAGTCAGGATATTTTAAAAGAGACTCATAGTGCTCATTTTCAGGCGTGACAGGCTCAAAAAATCCTGAAGGGTCAGCCTGGTGTATCAGCACCGGAATTTTCAATCTGGCAGCTTCCTCGAAGATGGGCGACAACCTTTCATCATCCAGATTAATCAGTTTCCCATCCTGATCACGATAACGAAGTCCCAGCTCTTTGAGCAGCTTCAATCCTTTTGCCCCCATCTCCACATGTTCATTAAGCATATCAACAGCTTCAGCAACAAAAGATCTGTGGTCAGTAAAAAGAGGTTTATCAACCGGACGGGCAAAATTTATCATTGTAAAGCAGTAGAACTTACCCGGGTATTTATCAGCACAATTTTCAAAAAAATCTGAAATATTACCGGGATTGATAACATAACCGCCTCCTGAAAACTCTATATGTACATTTCCTGTGAGGTCGCAATATTTAACTATCCCGACCTCATCCATAGTT
>JAAYJR010000070.1 GCA_012522835.1 Bacteroidales bacterium | reverse complement strand
TGCAGCCTGCAGGTTCAGAGCCTTATCCCTTGCCGTTCGCTTGAGCGAACGGTTACCAATGTTCTCAAATTTTTAATTAATTTATCTTTAATGAATTATAAAATTTTAAACGAATGAAAGACAATAAGATTTGGGGTTGTTTCCTGCATCTGAGTTTTAATATGTGGGAGGATTATATTTCCCCTCACAGGCCGTTCAGAGGGTTCCGGCCATACCTGGAGTTAAGTGAACCGTTGTATAATGATGCCATAAATAAGATGGCAGAGGAGGGTATCAATCTGGTGGCAATTGAACTGGGTGATGCCGTGGAATATGAATGTTATCCGGAGATAGCTGTTCATAACGCATGGAAACCCGAGCGGTTGCTGAGGGAGGTGGAAAGGATAAAGTCGTTGGGAATGGAACCTATCCCGGCACTTAATTTTTCTGCAGGCCATGATACATGGATGGGAGAGTATTCAAGAATGGTGTCAACTGATGAATACTACAAGTTTTGTGCCGGGATCATTGATGAAATCTGTAAGATTTTTGGGAATCCGAGGTTTTTTCATCTGGGACTGGATGAGGAGACCTTCAGTCATCAGAGTTACCAGAGTCATGTTACAATCAGGAAGAATGATGCCTGGTGGTCAGATTTTTATATTATGATCGGAGAGGTTATGAAACATGGTGCACGTCCCTGGATATGGCCTGATTATATGCTTTGGAATGAGCCCGGACAGTTTTACAGTAAAATGCCTAAGTCGGTTATACAGAGTAACTGGTATTATGGTGAAAGCTTTGATGTTAAACAAAAGCATGTAAAGGCATATATTGAACTTGAAGATCATAAATTTGACCAGATACCAACCGGAAGCTTTCATAATAATAATTTTGAAAGTATAGGCAATACTGTAAAGTTTTGTTCTGAGAATATCGATGATTCGAGGCTGCTGGGTTTCCTGCAGACCTTCTGGAAACCTACCATAGAGGAATACCGGGATTTAATTTTGACAGGTATTGAACTGGCAGGTAAGGCAAAAAGAAAGTTTTATGAATAATTAGTAGCTGTTTTAAAATCGGAAAGAGGTCACCTGATTAAATTATATACAGAGTAACTTTAAAAAATTAATTACAATTTCCACTGAAATCTTTTCTTATGGCATTAAACAATATTGACTGGATTATAATAATCATTTTTATAGTTATTTTAACTGCAATTGGATTAATAACAAGTAAAAGGGGGGGCAAGGACTCCGCAAGTTTCTTTCTTTCCAGTCGCAATATGCCATGGTGGCTTTTAGGTATTTCAATGGTAGCTACTACATTCTCCCTGGGAACACCGAATCTTATTACAGACATGGTACGATCAGGAGGTGTAGCCCGGAATTGGTTATGGTGGGCTTTTTTGCTTTCAGGAATGCTTACAGTTTTTGTTTATGCCAGGCTTTGGAGCCGCTCAAGGGTAATGACAGACCTGGAATTTTATGAAATCAGATACAGTGGAAAGATTGCAGGAATTTTACGTGGATTCAGAGCTGTTTTTTTAGGTTTCTTTTTTAATGTTTTTATACTGGCAAGCGCTTCTTTAGCTTTCATTAAAGTTACTGCGATTATGACAAATATTAATCCTGTAACTGCCTTAATAATAGTTTCATTTATTATTCTTCTTTACAGTACACTGGGTGGATTAAAATCTATTCTCTGGACTGATTTTTTTCTCTTTATATTTGCAATGTCAGGGGCCTTTATACCAGCTTATTTTGTTATAAGTTCACCAAGAATAGGTGGAATGTCCGGTTTTCTGCAGCATGCAGCAATAATTGACAAGTTGGATTTAATACCCGACTTTTCTGATCCATTAATGGCCGTAATTGTTTTTGTCATTCCACTTACCATTCAATGGTGGGCTGCCTGGTATCCCGGATCAGAGCCTGGAGGAGGCGGGTATGTTGCTCAAAGAATGTTGTCGGCAAAGTCGGAGAAACATGCTGTTGGAGCTACACTTTTTTTTAATCTGATTCATTATGCAATAAGGCCCTGGCCATGGATTATTGTCGGACTGGCCTCATTGATCATTTTTCCAAATATTGAGTCCATGGTAGATAGTTTTCAGGATGTGCCTGCCAAATATATTCAAAATGATATTGCTTATCCGGTAATGCTCAGAGAGTTTTTGCCAAATGGTATTTTGGGATTGGTTTTAGCATCTTTGGTCGCTGCTTATATGTCAACAATATCAACTCAGATAAATTGGGGAGCTTCTTATTTGGTCAATGATTTTTATGCCAGGTTTATTAAGCCCAATGCATCAGAAAGGGAAAAAGTATTAGTTGGGAGAATTTGGACCATTATGTTAATTGTTTTCTCTATTTTTTTGGCTTTGTTCCTGGAGAATGCCCTTCAGGTTTTTCAGTATATGCTGCTGATCGGTGCAGGAACCGGGTTAATATATATTTTAAGATGGTTCTGGTGGAGGATAAATGCATGGTCAGAACTATCGGCAATGGTTGGGGCGGCTGTATTCTCTACTGTTATTATTTTAATTGAACAGTTATTTTTAACCCGCATTGACCATACCACTGTTTTAATTTTTGGAAGTGAATTAGACCTTGCATTATGGGATGCATTGAAGTTTGTACTGATTGTATTGCTGAATACTATTGTTTGGCTTGTGGTAACATTATGTACAAAACCTTGTGATGAAAAAATTTTGATATCCTTTTACGAGCGGACAAGACCGGGTGGACCCGGATGGAAAAATGTAGCACAAAAAACTACTCTTACAGCAAGTGAAAGGGAAAAAGACTGGAATGTTCCTGTCGGACTGGTTTGTATGAGCCTGGGCTGTTTGGCAGTATTCAGTCTTCTGTTTTCAATTGGACATTTAATATACGGTAATCTGATCTATTTTACTGTTATGCTAATTGTCTCTGTTATCTCTTCTGTACTTCTATTTAAGCTATGGGGAAAATTATTTGATTAAAGGTAAATGGTGAATATTTGACAATTAAAAATGTACGGCGATTCGAATTTAATATGAAAGATTAATGCTGTGATAAAAAATTCAATTTGGATATTTAAGTTAGAAAAAATGAGACACATATTTTTAATTTTTATTCTGATTTGCTTATGTCAATCTCCCCAACCAGCACTGGGAGAAAATAAAAAGCCTGATTCTGAGGCCCGTTTAAATAAAAAGGAGGTAATGAACGAAGCCTACCGGAGATTTTGGAACCAGAATGTTCAGAATAAGATTGATCAGGACATCGAAAGATACCGTAAAGCAGATGCGGTAGTCCGGCTAAAAGGATTGGCTGAGGGAACTGAGGTGAAGATCGAACAGGTAAGTCATGATTTTCTCTTTGGGGGTAATATTTTTCTTTTTGGTGACTGTGGGAGTTTTGAGAAGAATAAAAGGTATGAGGAAACTTTCGGAACACTTTTTAATGCTGCCACTATTCCTTTTTATTGGAAAACACTGGAACCAGAGGAGGGTAAACCCAGATACGAAGCGGGCAGTTCATATGAATACAGACGGCCCCCAACTGATCCTGTTGTTGATTTTTGTGAATCCAAAGGAATAAATATGAACGGTCACGCTATTATATATGGGATGCGTAAATGGGGACATCCGGTCTGGATGCCTGACGAACGAAAAAAAATGGAGGTATATTTTGAGAAGCATATCAGGGAACTCGCAAAACGATACCATGGACGGCTTCAACGCTGGGATGTGGTAAATGAACCCACAGATCAGGCGAACCGCGGCATAATGCCGGATAATTATACTTTTAAAAGTTTTTTGTGGGCAATCAAATATTTTCCTGATTCTGTTAAGTTCAATATTAATGATTCGGATATGCATTGGGATATGTCTTTTTACCGCCGGTATCTGGAAATAGTTAGAAACCTGACAGACAGGGGAATAAAAATAGATAACGTGGGCATGCAGATGCACATATTTAATCCGGAGGAATCACGTAGAATTGCTAGCGGGGCTGATATTTTAACACCCGAAAAAATCTATGAGAGACTGGATTACATGTCCGGAGCCGAAAAGCCTTTGCATGTTAGTGAAGTTACAGTCAGTGCGCCTGATGATACAGAAGAAGGGAAAGCAATCCAGGCAGAGATTGCAAAAAATTTATACCGCCTTTGGTTCAGCCATCCAAATGTTATGGGTATAACATGGTGGAATGTTGTTGATGGCGGGGCTGCACCCGGAGAACCATCTGTTTCGGGAATTTACGATAAAGAGTTGAACTGCAAACCGGTTTACCATATCCTTGATAAGCTTATCAACAAAGAATGGAAAACTAATACAGTCCTTAAAATTTCTAATGATGAGACTGTCAGATTTCGTGGATTTAAAGGACGATATATTGTAAGCTGGAAAGATAAGAATGGAAATCAACAGCAAGCTGAATTTGACCTGAAAAATGATGGAGACGGTATTCAGACATTTTAATTCTCTTAATTTTAAAATTTTACAGAAAACTGAAGTCCCTGTCACATCAATGCAAAAAACTGAATTAATTTAAAATCAGATTATAAAACTGTTTGGTACGAAATTGAAAAATTATAAATATTATGAAACGGTTACTATTATTTTCATGTCTTTTAATTTTCTTTCTGAATAACCTCGTGGCGCAGAAATCATTTGTGGTTAATCAGCGGGGCAGGATAGGGACAAGTGCAGAAACAGATGATGTTATGAGCCGGACCTATTGGGAATTATGGAATCCTGAAGTACAGTCCATGATTGACAGGGATATTGAAAAATATCGCAAAGCAGATGCTATTTTACAAATTGAGGATTTGCCTGTTGGCTCGGAAGTCAAGGTTGAACAAATTTCACATAATTTTATTTTTGGGGCACATATTTTTAATTTTAACCAGTTGGGAACAGCTGAACGTAATAAAAGATACAAAGAACTTTATGGTACGCTTTTCAACTCGGCAACAATTGCTTTTTACTGGAAACCTTTTGAGATGCAACCAAACCGTCTTCGCTTCCGGGAGGAATACTGGGACACGGAAGAATACTGGAACAATTTAAGCGAACCTGAACTGGAACCGCACTGGCGCAGGCCTGCCACCGATCCGGTAATAGAGTTCTGTGAAAGTAAGGGTATCCGCTTGCACGGACATACAATAATATGGGGTACACGGAAGTGGCAACATCCGGAATGGTTGTTTGAACACTTTTGTCCTGTTGAAGAGAAAGAAAAAATCAATGAATTGGGACAGGAAAAACTTTATGAATTAACTCCGGCTCAAATTGAAGAATTAATACCAACCTATACAGGTGAGCTTAACCGGCTGTTTAAAAAACGAATTGTTGACCTTGCCAACTATTATAAAGACCGGCTAAACAGTTGGGATGTTGTCAATGAAAGCGCTACTGATTATGGACTTGGAAGAATGGTTCCCGGGGATAAAATTTGTAAAAGCCGTTATGGATTGATGCCGGGTGACTACACCTTTGAATCATTTAAGACTGCTAATAGTGCTTTCCCTTCAGGTGTATTGATGAATATTAATGATTACAAGAATGATGAAGTTTATGCCAACCAGGTACTTGATTTGCTTGACAGGGGATGTAAAATTGATATAATGGGATCTCAGATGCATCTGTTTAATCCGCAGCAGTGTCTGGATATTGCAGCAGGTAAGTCAATTGAAACACCGGAAATTGTATGGAATAGGATGGCTGCCATTAGTAAGGCCGGCCTTCCGATTCATTTAAGTGAAATAACCATTACATCTCCAGGCGATGATGAGGTTGGCCGAGAAATTCAGGCAGTTATTACAAGAAATCTATACAGACTATGGTTTAGCATTGAAAAAATGATGGGTATAACCTGGTGGAATGTTGTAGATGGTTGTGGTGCACCCGGAGAACCGACAATTTCCGGACTTTTTACAAGAAACATGGAGCCAAAGCCCTCATATTACGCTTTAAATAAGCTGATTAATGAGGAATGGAAAACTCATAAAACAGTTAAAGTTAAGGAGGATGGGACCATAAATTTCAGGGGATTTAAAGGTGGTTATGTAGTTACCTGGAAAGATAAAAATGGAAACGAACAAAAAGCTGAATTTTATTTAAAAAAGGATGGTGACGGATTTTATTCCTTTCCCTGATTTTTTCCTTC
>JAAYJR010000148.1 GCA_012522835.1 Bacteroidales bacterium | reverse complement strand
TGCATTAAACAGGCAATAAGAAAAGTATTTTCTAAGAAATCCCACTGTTCTTTATTAATCACACCATCGTAGAAAGATTCGGAATTCTTAATTAGATTTCTAAAAGCAATTCGACCTAAATGAAAAACCCCAATAGAATGCGCAAATCTATCATGATGTGCGGAATGATAAAGTACCCTCATGCTGGTTTGCTCTATTCTCCTAAGTCTTTGAAAAATAGGCGTATCAATAAAACCTTGACAAAAATCTTCAGGTATAGATATATACCCATATAAGGGATCTCGGAATATTTTATCTTTGAGAGTCAACCTCTAATATTGAAGTTATTTTATCTTTTATTTCATCCTTTAAATCATTATCAAAATAACCTATTAAAGGCTCATTAAAATAATCATCTGAATTTTTAGTTTTATGTATTTTATTATCTACCCATGTAAATATTTGAGGATGTTTTGAAACTGAACTAAAAATTGAATCTCTTGATACGTCCACAAAAACATTAGGAATCTTCTCTTCTATAGTCCTTTTAGATTGAACTAAATCATAAACAGTGCAGAAATTTTTATTTTTTAGATGATGTACTAAAATAAAATTGGATTCAATTTTATGACACATAATTTAAGGGTTTTAATTTTAGTTTTGACTGTTAAATTTAAATTATTTTGATCAGATACTAATGTTTAAGCATCTGATTTTTTAACAGTCCAATATTAATATCTTTATTATTAATATCAATTGAAACATTAAAATATCACCTATAATCATTAGTATTCAGGAAATTGTAATTATTATTTATAATATTTCTATATTATTATAGTACTATTACATTTACAACATAGACCTTTGAATTCCTATATATATCTATATTGTTTTAAAAATATTCTTTTCCCTGATACTACATCAACTAAATGCCCTTTTGAATATTTAAACTGATAATTTTTTGGAGATATGATTTTATCTGGCTTTTAAGTACCCTTCAATGACCTGCCCCGGAATATTTCTACTAACGATTAACCCACAATTAACAGGATTGGTAAAAAACTCTACCATTCGTTTTTCGGATATATTCATACCCATATGTCATTTTACGTCTTCATTTGTCTGTTTTTATATAGGATAAACAAATCGGATTTTTTTTAATCGGAGAAAACAAACTATACCGCTCAGCAATATAGCTGTTTATGGGTTCTATTGTGAATGGTTCAAAGCTTCCCAGCCAGGTAGCCTCAAAAACAATATGTTAGCGAACCTGGCTAAAATTACCTTTGAAAATTTGGATTTTAATTGCAAAAACTTATAAAAAGAAGAATTCAGGGAAATGACAGATGCTGTTATTACCATATCATGCAACATTTGATATTACCTGATTGTTGACTATATAAGGGTTTTCAATTTTATCGTTATGACAATAAAAAGCTATGGATAAAGAAAGACTTGTACAAACTGCCTTCATTTTGAGTGTCGTCACAATCATTTATAATGTATTGGAAGGGGTGGTATCTGTGTTTTTTGGATTGAGCGATGAAACCCTCGCACTTCTGGGATTCGGGATTGATAGTTTTGTTGAAGTGCTGTCGGGAATTGGAATATTGCACATGATCATGCGAATGAAAAAAGCAGGGTTAAATGATATAACTGCAAGGGACAGATTCGAAAGACAAGCGCTCAAAATTACCGGTACAGCTTTTTATATCCTTACAGCAGGTCTGGTAACCGGTTCGGTATTTAATATAATAAATGGAACAGAACCTGAAACAACCACAGCAGGAATAATAATATCGGTATTATCAATTCTTACTATGTACATTTTAATGACATGGAAATTAAAAATTGGCAGGAAATTAAATTCAGATGCAATAATTGCCGATGCCAATTGTACTAAAACATGTTTTTATCTTTCCTTCATACTTTTGGCATCAAGTGGATTATATGAACTTTTTGGCATCAGGTGGTTTGATATTGTCGGTTCACTGGGTATAGCATGGTTTGCTTTTAAGGAAGGCAGGGAATCTTTTGAAAAGGCTAATAGTGAAAAACTTAGCTGCAATTGTGATACGCACTAAAAATATCAGATTTGCTAATAATTATATCATCCCGGAAGTTATTTAATGATCCCGAAAATTCAATTTTAATCCCTGCTAATTCTCTTTATTCATAAGACTTTGGGAAAATATGATTAATTTGAAGTAAAAAAATCCTCGCAGACATAATTTTCATTCACTCTTACATTAATTTTGATAACTCTTTTTTGTGAAATGAGTCATGCTATTTTTGATATAAAATGAATACCATTACCATGACGGATTCTATCTCATTCTTTTAATAATTATTGATAATTATGAGATAAATTTTGAATGATAAAAATTCATGTTCTTTTCATATCCTGGTTTAATTTTATCGTTAGTTTTGTTGGATTACAATAACAAATATAGGGTATGGTAATTACAGGCCTTGATCTGATAGCGGACGAATTACCTCAAAAATTAAGGGGAAAGAGAATTGCTGTTCTCTGTCATGCTCCCAGTATTAACTCACAATACAGGCATATTACCGATATTATCGGAGAAAGCAGGGATTGTACTCTTTCAGCAATTTTTGGTCCGCAACACGGACTGCATGGTGAAACACAGGATAATATGATTGAGTGGGAAGGAGAGTTTCATAAACGGCTCAGTGTCACGGTTTACAGTCTTTACGGGCTGCATAGAAAGCCCTCCCCGGC